>CAVOCN010000001.1:0-19415 GCA_963694205.1 Dehalococcoidia bacterium
CGTCGGGAATGTCGGAGATGCGTTTGTCACGCAGCAAGACCTTCTCGCCTACGACGTACAGGGCGTCTCCGGCGCTCTCTTGCTCGCCGCGAGGCCACCGCAGGGCCTTTTTGAACAACTCCTACCTCACTCTCGTCGTGGGTTTCCGCGCATCTCGCCTGTACGGAGAAGCGCGATAATCCCGGCCCCGCCACACCGGTGCCATCCGGAAAAAGGGGGCTCTGCGGTCAATTCTATTTCTCGCCCCGCAGGAGGGTCAAGGAGGTCAGGAGCCTCGAAACGAGCGCTTGAGGTCGATGGCGGAAAAATATAGACTGAACAGGTTAAGACAACATCCAAATTCGCCCTTTAAGTGGCAGTCCTGAGAGACTGACAAGGGTCGGGCCCGACAACAAGGCAGAAACGCCATTCGGGCTCGATTGCGCGGGATAAAAAGCCCCCTTGTCAGCACAATGACGGGGGTTTTTTTATGCCCGCAAATAACGAAAGAACGGTGCTCCGGGCCGATGATGTGCGGCGGGCGCTCACGCGCATTGCCCACGAAGTGCTGGAACAAAACCGGGGAGCCGAGGAAGTGGTCCTCGTCGGGCTGCACACCCGGGGCGTGCCGATAGCCGAGCGCCTCGCAGGGCTGATCGAGAAGTTCGAAGGCATTCGCCCTCCGGTCGGCAAGCTGGACATCGGCCTTTACCGCGATGACCTGCTGGGCCGCCCCAGGCCGGTCGTACGACCAACCGAAATACCAGTGCCAATAGAGGGCAAAGTCGTGATCCTGGTGGACGATGTTCTCTACACGGGGCGCAGCATTCGAGCATCTATGGACGCGCTGATGGACTTTGGCCGCGCCCGGTTGATCCAACTCGCAGTACTGGTAGACCGGGGCCACCGGGAGCTACCAATACGCGCCGACTATGTGGGGAAGAACATGCCCACGGCGAAGGGCGAGGCCGTGTCGGTGCGCCTGACGGAGATTGACGACCGCGACGAAGTGGCACTGGTAACGTCGGGACCGGTCGACGAACCGACGGCGACCAGCGCCCCGAGCGGCCACAAAGGCGGCCGCAAGTGAACGCTGTCAGGCGGGTGGGCATCCCCGCGCTGTCTAACGGCGGCGGCTCCATGTCTCCGGGCCGCAAGAATGTGTTGGACCTCGACGACTTCTCACGAGAGGAGATAGACGGCGTCCTGCAAAACACCACGGCCATGCGGGAGGTGCTGAACAGGTCCATTCGTAAAGTCCCAGCGCTGCGAGGGCACACAGTCATAACCCTGTTCCACGAGCCCAGTACGAGAACGAGGGTGTCGTTCGAACAGGCGGGAAAAGTGCTGTCGGCCGACGTCATTAACGTGACGTCTGCCGGGAGCAGTTCCAAAAAAGGCGAGTCGCTATACAACACCGCCCTCACCTTGCAGGCCATGAACGCCGACATCATCGTCATGCGCCACCCGCACTCCGGCGCGCCGCACTTCCTGGCCCGGCACCTGGACTCGTGCATCATCAACGCCGGTGACGGTGCCCATGCCCACCCCTCGCAGGCGCTTTTGGACATGTACACGATTAAAGAAAAGCTGGGCAGCATTGAGGGCAAGCGCGTTGCCATAGTCGGCGACATTCTCTACAGCAGGGTGGGCAGATCGAACCTGTGGGGCCTGCTAAAGATGGGCGCACATGTGACCCTTTGCGCCCCGCCGACGCTGGTGCCGCCAGACTTTCTCAGGCCGCTACCGGAGGAGCACCCGTTCGCTTCGGTGCGGATAACGCACAGGGTAGAAGAGGCGCTCGACGGTGCGGACGTGGTGATGGCCCTGCGACTGCAACTGGAGCGTCAGGCGTCGGGGCACCTGCCTTCGCTGCGCGAGTACTCTCGCATGTACTGCATCAACTCGCGCCGCATGGAGCTGGCCGCTCCGGACGCCATAGTTATGCACCCCGGTCCCATGAACGAGGGCATTGAGATAGACCCTGAAGTGGCCCACGGGGTGCGGTCGGTAATAGACCAGCAGGTCACCAACGGCGTCGCGGTACGCATGGCACTGCTGTTCGGGGTCGTCACGCCAGACAGGAGTGTGGCCCCGTGAGTGCAGCTGTGAAACAAGTGCTGATTAAGGGCGGCCGTGTCATCGACCCCGGTTCTGGCCTGGACGAAGTAGCCGACGTTCTGCTTGCCGACGGCTCGGTCAAAGCCGTAGGCCAAAAATTAGTTGCGCCCGAGGGTGCCGAGGTCCTGAAGGCCACGGGCCTTATCGTGGCACCGGGCTTCGTGGACCTGCACTGCCACCTGCGCGAGCCCGGCTTCGAAGACAAAGAGACGATAGCGACTGGGACACGAGCGGCGGCGGCCGGGGGTTTCACCACCGTTTGTGCCATGCCCAACACCAACCCGCCCATGGACAACGCGTCCACCATTGACTATGTAATGCGCAAAGCCGCCGCCGAGGGGGCTGTTCGCGTATTACCAATCGGCTGTGTGACCAAGGGCAGCGCTGGCCGTGAACTCGCCGAGATGGCAGAGATGGCAGACGCCGGGGCCATTGGCTTTTCCGACGACGGTCACCCGGTCGCCGACGGCGCCCTTATGCGACAGGCGCTCACTTACGCTTCGGCGTTCGGACTGCCAATCATCGAACACTGCGAAGTACCAGAGCTGGCTGCTGGCGGGCAGATAAACGAGGGCTGGGTCGCCACCCGCCTCGGTGTCAAAGGCGTGCCAGCGGTCGCCGAGGAGCAGATGGTGGCCCGGGACATAGCGCTCGCCGAACTAACCGGGGGCTGGGTGCACCTCGCCCACGTCAGCACGGCCGGGACCGCAGACATGGTGCGGCGGGCGAAAGAGCGCGGCGTGAGGGTTACGAGCGAGGTGACGCCGCACCACCTGACGCTTACCGAAGCAGCCGTTCTGGGCTACCCCCTTGGCGGCACTGGGGGCGGCACTGGGGGCGGCTCGCAGTATGACGCCCTCACCTCGGACGCCTACAACACCTTCGCGAAGGTGAACCCGCCCCTGCGGTCCCAATTCGATGTTGAAGCAATGATCGCCGCATTGGCCGAGGGCGTCATCGACGTGATCGCCACCGACCACGCACCCCACAACCGGCAGGACAAGCTGAGTACGCTGAATGACGCAGCTTTCGGTATTAGCAACCTGGAGACGGCTCTCGCCGCCGTGCTGGCGCTGGTGCACACCGATGCGGTGACCCTAACTCGACTCATTGAATCGCTCACTCTTGGCCCGGCGAAGCTGCTGGGCAACAGAGCCCCGCGCGGCCTAGGGACGCTGGCCAAGGGCGCTCCCGCAGACATCGCACTGATCGACCTTGACGTCGAATGGGTCGTCGAGCCAGAACACTTCGTTTCCAAGGGCAAAAACACACCGCTGGCCGGGGCGACCCTCAAGGGCCGGGTGGTAAAGACAATCTTCGCAGGGAGGGTCGTCTTCGGCCCTGAACAGGGCAAAGCTTCATGACGGACGCTCGGGTAAAGAGATATCTCGTGCTGGAAGACGGGTCGGTGTTCGAGGGCTACGCCTTCGGTGCGGACGCGGGCACAGCCGGAGAGGTCGTGTTTTCGACCTCGATGACCGGCTATCAAGAAATGCTGACCGACCCGTCGTTCGCCGGGCAGATAGTGGTGCCGACCTACCCGATGATTGGCAACTACGGCATAAACGGGCGGGACGCCGAGTCGGCTCGCATACGGGTGGCAGGCTTCGTGGTACGCGAACACTGCGACCAGCCCAGCCACGCCGACTCCGAAATGACGGTGGACGAGTACCTGCGCTCCCAAGACGTACCAGGCCTGTGGGGCATCGACACTCGCGCATTAACCAGGCGCTTGCGAACAAGAGGAGTGATGATGGGGGCGCTGGGTTCCTCTGCCGAGGCGGCAGTCGGGCAACTCAAAGCCGCGTCCACCTATGGCGACACTGATCTTGTGCAGGCCGTCACGACCGGGCACTCGTACCGGTGGACCGATTCTGACGGTGATCGCCAACACTCCAATAGCGACGCGGGGCAGCGACGCCCCGATTGGCCGCGACGCAGGGTGCTGGTGTCGGACTACGGCGTCAAATACAACATCATGCGGCTGTTGCAGAGCCGGGGGTGCGAGGTAATTACCTTCCCGGCCACGGCTACGGCCGAGGAGCTTTTGCAACGGGAACCCGACGGGATTCTCCTGTCGCCCGGCCCCGGTGACCCGGAACTGCTGGACTACGCAGTCGAGACGGCGAAGGGCATTGTGGGGAAAGTCCCGGTGTTCGGCATCTGCCTGGGCAACCAGGTACTCGCCAGGGCATTTGGCGGCAGTACCTACAAGCTCAAGTTCGGCCACAGGGGCGCCAACCACCCTGTGAAGGACCTGCGCACGGGGCGGGCCTACATAACCGCTCAAAACCACGGGTACGCCGTCGATGCGGACTCGCTGCCAGCAAACGTCGAGGTGAGCCACGTCTCCCTCAACGACGGCACGGTGGAGGGGATGCGCCACCGGGAGATGCCGGTAATGTCGATTCAATACCACTCGGAGGCCTCGCCAGGTCCACGAGACAGCGAATACATCTTCGACGACTTCGTGGCCCTCATGGACCAGGGGATGGACCAGGGGATGAATGAGGCGAAGTCCAATTGAATAACCCCCCGAGCGAGCCGAAGCCCATAGCCAAACCCAAAAAAGTCCTCGTCATCGGGTCGGGGCCGATTGTCATTGGCCAGGCGGCGGAGTTCGATTACGCCGGAACGCAGGCGTGTAAGGCCCTGCGCGAAGAGGGCGTGACGACCGTTCTGGTCAACTCGAACCCGGCGACGATCATGACCGACGAGGGCGTGGCCGATGTCGTGTATATCGAGCCTCTTACGGTAGAAGTCATCGAGCGCATTATCGCCAGGGAAAAGCCCGACGGCATTTTGCCCACGTTGGGGGGCCAGACTGGCCTCAACCTGGCAGTGGAACTGGCCGACGCGGGCGTGCTGGACAGGCACAACGTGCGCCTTCTCGGCACCCCCCTGGCGACTATAAGGGCCGCAGAAGACCGGGAAGAGTTTCGCGACCTGATGGGGCGCATCGGCGAGCCGACGCCGCCCAGCGAAATAGTCGAGTCACAGCAAGGCGCAGAAAAGGCGCTAAAGATAATCGGCCTGCCCGCCGTAATCCGGCCCGCCTACACGCTCGGCGGCACCGGTGGGGGCATCGCCAACACCCTCGAAGAGTATTGGCGCTTTGCCGGGACGGGCATGGCGGCCAGTCCAATCGGGCAAGTATTGGTAGAAAAGTCGCTGGCGGGCTGGAAAGAGGTCGAGTACGAGGTGATGCGGGACGCGGCCGACAACTGCATAACCGTGTGCAACATGGAGAACTTCGACCCGATGGGCGTCCATACCGGCGACTCCATCGTCGTTGCGCCCAGCCAGACGCTGTCCGACAAGGAGTACCAGCTTCTGCGCACGGCCAGCCTCAACATAATCCGGGCGCTCGGCGTGGAGGGCGGCTGCAACGTGCAGTTAGCACTCCGGCCGGGGAACATCGTGGCAAAAACACTGCCTGACCAGATCGAAGGCCCCGACTACTACGTTATCGAGGTGAACCCACGCGTTAGCCGAAGCTCGGCGCTGGCGAGCAAGGCCACCGGCTATCCGATTGCCAGGGTGGCGGCCAAGATTGCCGTGGGAAAGCGACTGGACGAGATTCCCAACGCAGTGACGGGCAAGACGGTCGCGGCCTTCGAGCCCGCTCTCGACTACTGCGTGGTCAAGATTCCGAGATGGCCGTTCGACAAGTTCGCCGGGGGCGACCGCTCGCTGGGGACGCAGATGAAGGCGACCGGCGAGGTAATGGCCATCGACCGCACGTTCGAAGCGGCGTTGCTAAAGGCGGTCCGGTCCCTGGAGATTACCGACCGGGACGCCCTGTGGGAGCCCAAACCCGACGACACGCACTTCGAAGCGCACGACGAGCGACTGTGGACGCTACTAGCCGCGGTGCGGCAAGGGACGGCACCGGAAGAGCTTTCCCGCATTACCGGGGTGGACCCGTGGTTCACAAGAGCGCTGGAGCGCATAGCGAAAATGGAGGCGCGGCTGCTGGCCGAGCCCCTTGGGCGGGACTTGCTGTGGGAGGCCAAGCGCATGGGTTTTGCCGACGCCCAGATAGGCGTGCTCACCGACCGCTCCGAAGAGCAGGTGGCCCGGCGGCGGGCCGAGTACGGACTGCGGCCTACCTACAAGATGGTCGACTCCTGCGCGGGCGAGTTCGAGGCTGAGACGCCGTTTTTCTACTCGACCTACGAGCAGGAGAACGAAGCGCTTCCGACAGGCGAACCCACGGCCGTCGTAATCGGTTCAGGGCCGATTCGAATAGGACAGGGGATCGAGTTCGACTACTGTTCGGTGCACGCTGCCTGGGCGCTGTCCGACGCCGGGGTCAAGTCGGTCATGATCAACTCCAACCCGGAGACCGTATCGACCGACTTCGATACTTCCGACCGGCTGTACTTTGAGCCGCTGGACGCCGAGAGCGTCATGAGTGTGATCCAAAACGAGGCCGGCGATGGCGCGACGCCTGCGTCTATTGTCCAGTTCGGGGGCCAAACAGCGATAAACCTGTCCCAGTCTCTGGACGCCGCCGGGCTACCCATACTCGGCTCCTCGGCTCAGTCCATCGACATAGCCTCCGACCGCCACCTGTTCGAGGAGTTCCTCGCCCGCCACGGCATCCCCAACCCTCCCGGTGCAGCCGTGGCGGACGTGGGCCGGGCATTGCAGGTCGCACAAGAAATCGGCTACCCCGTGCTGGTGAGGCCCAGCTACGTGCTGGGCGGACGGGCAATGGAGATTGTGCAGAACGCCACCGAGCTGGTGCGCTACATGTCCAGCGCCTTCGCGGCAGCTTCCGGCAGACGCGTTTTGATCGACAAATATTTCGAAGGGCGCGAGGTCGAGGTGGACGCGGTGTGCGACGGCGAGCAGGTGCTCATCCCCGGCATCATGGAACATGTAGAGCGCGCTGGTGTGCACTCCGGGGACTCGATGGCGGTGTACCCAGGCCTGAACCTGACGAAGCAAGAAGTCGATGCCATAGTCGACTACACAACCCGCATCGGCCTGGGCCTGAACGTACGCGGGCTGATGAACATCCAGTACGTCCTCACAAGCGGCAACACGTACCGGTCACCCACAGACGGGTCCAAGCGAGAAGGCGATGGCCGCGCTGAAGTCTTTGTCATCGAGGTCAACCCCCGCTCGTCACGAACCATCCCGTTCATCTCCAAGGTCACCGGCGTACCCATGGTGCGCCTGGCGGTCAACGTGATGTTGGGCAAGACGCTGGCCGAGCAAGGCTTTTCGGGCGGGCTGTGGAAAAAACAAGACATCGTTGCAGTCAAAGCCCCGGTCTTCTCTATGTCCAAGCTGACAGGCGTCGATACTTACCTCGGCCCCGAGATGAAGTCGACCGGTGAGGTCATGGGCATCGACCGCGAGTTCCGCCCCGCCGTGGCGAAAGCATTGATGGCGGCCGGGCTTATGCTGCCGAAAAATGGATCGATACTGCTTTCGATGGCCGACAAGACCAAGGCCGACGCAGTGGCGCTGGTGAACGAACTGCACCAGGCCGGGTACAAGCTGTACGCCACCAAGGGCACGGCCGCCATGATTTCTGCGATGGGGCTGGAGGTGACCACGATTACCAAGGTGCTGAGTGGCGAGCACCCCAACGTCGTAGACGTAATTTCAGACGGAACGGTAGACGCAGTTGTGAACACGGTCACCGGCGACCGCAAGTCGTTACAGGACGGCTTCAACATTCGCCGGGTGGCGACCGAGAAACGCATCCCCTGCTTCACCTCTATCGACACCGCCAGGGCGGCGGCGGAGTCCCTGAACGGGCCCACCGACGACTACTCGGTAGCGCCACTACAGGATTATTTGAACGGCCCGTAACCGGATCGTAAAAAGAGCAAAACGAATAGCAAAACGCCAGGGCATAACGAGGGGGCATGAGCATGGAAACGAGGACTCTCGGCAAAACAGGCATAGCCGTCACCCGGCTGGGCGTGGGGCTGGCCGCTATCGGCGAAGAGGAGTCGTTTGACTCCATCGACAAGGTCGAACGAGTGCTATCTACTGCGCTGGACTCTGGAATCACGTTTTTCGATACTGCCGAATGCTACTTCGACAGCGAGGAGATGGTCGGCCGCACCATTTCGTCTCGCCGCAGCGAGTTCACTCTCGCCACCAAGTGTGGCCACGCAAAGCCGGGCGTGACGCCGGTGGGCCAGGACGTCGAAGACTGGTCCATTGAGGGCATTACGGCCTCTATCGACCGAAGCCTGAAGCGCCTGCGCACCGACTACGTGGACCTGCTCCAACTGCACTCGTGCAGCGTCGAAGAGCTGGAAAAGGGCGACGTAATTGAAGCGCTTCGGCGAGCACGCGACGCGGGCAAGACGCGCTTCATCGGCTACTCAGGCGACAACGACGCGGCCCACTGGGCGGTCGACAGCGGCCAGTTCGACACGCTGCAAACATCGTTCAACCTGGCAGACCAGAGGCCCCGACTCGGTCTGCTAAGTAACGCCAAGGCGAAAGGCATGGGGACAATCGCAAAACGGCCGATTGCGAACCGGGCCTGGGGTGCGCCCCAAAGCCCCACCGTCGGGTTCAAGTTCGACCCCAACTATGCAGATGAGTACTGGCGCCGCACGCAGGAGATGATGGCTCTCGGCCCGCTGGCTGGCGACCCCGAGAACCCGATACTGCTATCGCTGGGCTTCGCCTACGCCCACGACGACCTGGACGTGGCCATAATCGGCACCCGCAGCCCCGAACACATGAGGGCGAACTGCGCCATGGTCGAAGCGGGCGCGACCATCTCCGACGCCACGGTGCAGGACCTGTACAGCCGCTGGGACCGCCTGGACGACGGCAACGACGGCTGGGAAGGCCAGATGTGAGTTGGGTTAGCGACTGACTAGAGGTTTTCGATTGGCACAGGCTCGATGTGTTCGGCCAGTTCGAAGCCGAGGATGCGGGAGTAGAAGTACAGCTCCCCTTCCAGCGTGCGCTTGATGTTGGCGGCCTGGCGAAAGCCGTGCTGCTCGCCCTCGTAGGCGACGTAGGCGACCGGCAGCCCCTTTTCCCGCACGGCGGCCACCATGGTCTCGGCCTGGTTAGGCGGGACGATCTTGTCTTCCATGCCCTGAAACAGGATTACCGGCCGATCCAACTTGTCGACGTTGTATATGGGCGAGCGCTCGCGCCACACTTCGGCCTGCTCGGGGTATGGCGCTATGAGCCCGTCCAGGTAGCGGGACTCGAACTTGTGCGTGTCGCGGGCCAGCGCCTCCAGGTCGGTAACGCCGTAGTAGCTGGTACCGACGTGGAACACGTCCCGGAACGTGAGCACGGCCAGCGCCGTGAAGCCACCGGAACTGCCGCCGTCGATTGCCAGGCGGTCGCCGTCGACGTCGCCCCGGTCGGCGAGAAATCGGGCGACGTTGACGCAGTCGTCCACGTCCACGATGCCCCACTTGTCGTTCAGCCGCCGCCGGTAGGCGGTGCCGTAGCCGGTGGAGCCCCCGTAATTGACATCGGCCACAGCGAAACCCCGGCTGGTCCAGTACTGAATGCCGAGACTCAGGGTGCTGCTGGTCGCGCCGGTGGGGCCGCCGTGAATCTTCACCAGCAGAGGCGGCTTTTCATCTCCAGTGCTCGTGAACTCGGCATTTGTCGGGGCGTAATAGAAAGCATGAGCGGAATGGCCGTCTTCAGTCGGGAACTCGACGGCCTCCGGCACGCTCAGGTTCGCCACGTCCACATCTATCGACGACGGGCGGCTAACGACGGTCGCCTCGCCAGAGGGCAGGTCCAGTTGCACAATTTCGGCACCCCGGGTGGGCGATCCGGCCCGGAACACCGCAAGCCCGTCGCCGACTCTCACGGACGAAAAGTCGGTGTAGGGCAGGTCGAACGGCGTCAGTTCGCCCGAAGTGGTGTTCAACGACGTGAGGGTCCAGGATCCGCGCTCGGCGTAGGTGCAGACGATGGTCTCGGCAGACGAAAAGCCATAAGTGCGCATGCCGAACACCCAGGCCGGGGTGGCGAACTCGGCTTCTATCGGAAAGAGAGGCCCGGTGAGCCCGGCGTCATAGAGCCGATACAGGTTCCACCAACCCGACTTGTCGGAGACGAAGTGGAGCACGCCGTCGGGCGACCATTCGGGCTGGAAGATCGATTCGTCAACGCCTCCGGCCACTTTTTTAGCGTGGGTTAGGCCCGCGTCGCCAACCTGCGCCACCCACAGCTCGCAGCCGTCCCAGGGCATGTTGGGGTGGTTCCACTGCAGCCAGGACATGCGCGAGCCGTCCGGGCTAAGACGCGGGTTGGAGTAGAAGTCTGCGCCCGTCACCAGCACCTCTTCCGGCGCGCCCATCTCTGGGTCGGTGGACACGCAGACGATCTCGTTCACCGCTTCGCCGGTGCGGGCGAGGTCGGAGTGGTCTTCCCGCACCGCTATCAGGCGGCGGCCCGGCATGTCCACGACGGCATCTGCGTAGCGCAGGTCGATGCCGTCTGGCGTGAGGGGCTTCGAGTCTTCACCGGGCCTCTGGGCATACAGCCGCTGATCGCCGAAGTTGGAGTAGTAGACGGTTCCTTCTGACACCACGTAGGAGGCTCCGCCGTACTCGTGCACCCGGGTGCGGACGTTGTGGTCAGCGGGCGTGACGTCCTCGATAGCGCCGTCGGGTCCGCGCCGCACTACGACGTTGCAGCCCTTCTCGGCTGGCCTGCCCTCGACCCAGTAGACGTGGTCGCCGTCTAGCGCGACCTGGCTGACGCTGACGGTGCCGGCGACTATGAGGTCGGCCGTTATGGGCGACGGCCAGCTACCGTACGGGGCTGTTTCTTTAGTCATCAAATTCGCTTCCTATCGCCAATTGGGCGAACCAAAAATCTGGCGCATTATACTTTGCGCATGATCCCCCTTCGGCTCTCGGTCAGAAACTTCATGTGCTACCGGGAGCCTCCGGACCTGAACCTGGAACCCATACAGGTCGCCTGCCTGTGCGGCCCGAACGGGCACGGCAAGTCCGCGCTGCTCGACGCCATCACCTGGGCGCTCTGGGGTGAGGCGAGGGCCAAGACGCAAGACGAGCTTATCCACCAGGGCCAGACGGACATGTCGGTCGAACTGGACTTCTCGGCTCGGGACAGCCGCTATCGCGTCAGTCGTCGCCACTCCCGGAAAAAGGGCAAGCACGGCGCGACCATGCTCGAATTGCAGATCGGGTCCAACGGCAACTTCACCCCTATCACTGGAAATACGGTGCGGGAGACTGAGGCGGCAATTCGGGAACTGCTGCACATGGACTACGACACCTTCGTGAACACGGCCTTTTTGTTGCAAGGCCGAGCGGACATGTTCACTGCGGCGACGCCAGCCAAGCGAAAGGACGTCCTGGCTGAAGTCCTCGATCTGGGCTACTACGAATCTTTGGCTGCCAAAGCACGGGAGCGCAGCAGGGAGCGGGAGCGGCGCATCGCCGACATTGACGCCACCGTCGCTGCGCATACGCCGGAGATTGACCGCAAACCAGGCTACGAAGCCGACCTGTCGAATGCCGAGGGGCAGTTGCGCGCGCTGGACGCCGAGCTTGAGCCAGCACGCAAGGCCATGGCGGAACACCGCACCGGGGTCGACCGGCTGCGCGGACAACGCTCGGACCTGGCTGAAATGGAGGCGAGGCTGTCGGTCGCCCGCACCGACCTGGCGGCCCTCGAGGCTCGCGCCGAGTCCCAGCGAACCCAGCTAGACGAACTGGAAGCTCTGCAGGCGAACTCGGCAGAGATAGAGGCCCGGTTTGCCGAACTGCACAAGGCGAAGGGCACTGTCGAGATCGGGGACGCGGCGTTGGCGTCGCTAAACGAGCTAGAGCGCGAGAGGGCCGGGGTAGAACGAGAGTTGGCCGTTGGCCGGGAGCGCGTCTCCGCCGAACTGGCCCGCGAGCAGGCCGCGCTGGCCGAACTTATTGCGGCTGGGGACCGGCTCCCGCAATTGGAGGCGGCACAGACGGCGCTCGGCCAAGACAGGAACGCCGCCACCAAACTGGACCGGCAAGCACAGGAGCAGCGAGTCGCACTTGGCGATTTGAAAACAGAGGCCCGGGTTCTCGAAGCGGAGGCCGCGAACCTGCGCTCCCAGATGGCCGACACGCGCCAGCGATTTGACCTGTTGGAGGCCGGGGAAGCCCAGTGCCCTGTTTGCCAGCAGCCGCTCGGAGACGAGGGCGCCGACCACCTGCGGTCCGAGTACGAGAAAGAGGGCAAGGAGGCCAAGGCCCGCTTCAGCGAGAACATGGCCCGCACCAAACAGGTCGCCGATGATGCAGCACGCACAGAGGCCGCCCTGGCTGCGGCGGTCGCGCAGGCGGCGAGCGCTGGGCAAGACGTCGAGCGGCGTGCGGCCGAACTTGACCGGGACCTCACCATAGCGAAACGGGCAATAGCCGACTTAGACGGGGCCAGGGCCAGGGCCGCCCAGGTTGCGGCCTCGCTAAAAAACGAGGACTTCGCCAAAGACGCAGCCGCGCAACTTGCCAGGCTGGACGCCCAAATCGGAGAGCTTGGCTACGACGCCGAGGCCCACCGAATGGCCAGGGAGGCTGTTGCCGAGTTGGAGCCGTACGCGGCCCTACACATACGCCTGCTCGACGCCGTGGTAGCGCTGCCGAAAGAGCGTGAGGCGCTAATTTCGGCACAGGCGATGGCCGAGCGACGCGGGGAAGAGATCGCCCAGGACAGCAAGGCCGCAGTTGAACTCGCCGCCGGACTGGAAGGCCTGGCCGCGATGGAGGCAGAACTGGCCGCCGCTGTCCGATTGGCTGCCGGGCTAGAAACGCGCCGGACGGCACTGACCGAAACGTTGGGAGGCCTGCGCGAGCGCATAGCCCGAAGCGTCCAGCTAGAGGCGACAGTGGCAGAGCAAACGAAGCGCCGAAAGAAAGACTCAGATGAGCGGTCTATTTACGACGAACTGGTTCGGGCGTTCGGCAAGAACGGCATCCAGGCCCTGGTCATTGAGACCGCCATTCCACAGATCGAGGACCAGGCCACTGGACTGCTCAGACGGCTGACGGACGGTCGCATGTCATTAAAACTGGAGCTGAGAGCGGGCCGCCGAGAGCGCCGGACGGGCGAGCCCTCCGAGCAGCTTGAGATCCTAATCGGAGACGAGATGGGCACCCGTAGCTATGAGACGTTCAGCGGCGGGGAGGCCTTTCGCATCAACTTCGCCCTCCGTATCGCTCTGTCCAAGCTGCTCGCCGCCCGCTCGGGAGCGCCGCTACCGGTCCTGTTCATCGACGAGGGATTTGGCTCCCAGGACAAAATTGGACAGGACGGGCTTGTAGACGTCATCAAGTCGATACAGGACGATTTCCAGAAAATACTGGTCGTCACTCACATCGAGGAATTGAAGTATTCGTTCACGGAGCGAATAGAGGTGGAGAAAACCGGGGCCGGTTCTACCTTCACGGTCACCACCCCTTTTGGGCAAGCTTAGAGGGCTATGGCTCCTCGGGTTTTCGGTACGGACGGGTTGTCGGGTCTGCTACGCGGATTCACCGTGGCCGCAGCCGCCATGCTCTTCGCCGTCGCAGCGGCCTGCGGGGGTACTGGCGACGTTGCGCTTTCGGGCGACGTAACGACCGGGACTGCGCCGCTGCGCGTCGTGTTTTCCAACCTGTCCGAAGGTGGTGACCGCTTCACCTGGGACTTCGGCGACGGCACCACCCAAACGACGTTCGACCCCATTCAGACAATCCTGCACGAGTTCACCGAGGCCGGTGTGCACACAGTTACGCTGACGGCCGGCGAGCCGGGAAGCCCGGGAAACCCCGGTAACGAGGAGGGCACGGCGCGCCTGGAGATAACGGTCGAGCCCGGTGCGCCGAGCCGCATCGACTTCGGCGAAGGCTCAGGGTCCATCGTAATCGAGGCCGGTGGCACAACCACAATCCAGGCCAGAGCCAGAGACCGCTTCGACAACGAGATGTCTGACGCGCCGGTCACGCTGGAGGTGCAGCCGGGCTCCGGCAGCGTGTCTGCAGACGGGACGTACACCGCCCCCACAATGGTCGGCACGTACAGGGCTGCGTTGACCGGCAGGTTCGAGTCGGCCGGATCGGTGGCATCGGGCCTGCTCACAGTGGTCGTCGTTCCAGGACCGCTTACAGGCTTCGTCCTCGACCCCGGTGAGACGGAGTTCGCCGCAGGCCAGGCCGTCAGGTTTTCCGTCACCGGAGTGGACCGCTTCGGTAACGAAATACCCGCTGCTCAGGCCGTAGTTGAGGCCGGTCCTGCGGGCAATGGTGTCGTTGAATTGGACTTGCGAGGGCGGGTGCACATGCCCACGGTGCCGGGTCGCTACCCGGACGCGATAACCGCAACGGCAACGCTGGCGGACACTACCGTTTCTGGCAATATCGACATCTCAATAGTGCCCGGACCTTTCGCCGCAGTTGAGGTTATGCCGAGCAACCTTCAACTGGACGCGGGAGAAACCGTCGTCGTCCAGGCCCAGGCCACCGACGAGTACGGCAACGTGCTCTCTGGCGTGTCACTCACGTACTCGGCGGACCCGTTGGCCGGAGCCATCGGCCAAGACGGGCTGTTCGCCGCTGTCACCTCGACCGGTGCCTTCGAAGAGGGCATCGAGGTCGTCGGGGACCTGGACGGCTCCGTACGCCGGGCAGTCGTCCCCGTTCACCTCTCGGCCGGGCCGCTGAACGACGTTGTGGTCGAACTCACGAGCGCTGTGGCGGGCAACCCGGCGCATACCCTCGCGGCCACGGCTATCGACCAGTTCGGCAACCCAATACCCGGTGATTCTGGCGAGGCCGCTACGGTCGAGTTCAGCTTCGCGCTGCCCGAAGGGGCCGGGGAGCTGGCCGGTAGCTCGCTCGCCGTATCAACGGTCGCAGCGTTCTACGCCGAAGGCCTCGTCGTTATCGCGACACAGCAAGACCGGGAGCAGGGAACTGTCACCCGCGCCGTCAGGGTGGACTTCGAAGTCGTTGCTGGCCCCGTTGAGTCGGTAGCCATCTTCCCGGACCGGCCCACCATTCAGGCCGGGGGCCTGTCTATTTTCGTTCTCACCGGCCTGGACGAATATGGCAACCACATCACCGGGTTGGAAGCCAAGTTCAGCATGGACGACCAGGCGGCGGGCACTATTGAGCCGAAGGGTCTTTTCACGGCGAGTAACACTGCGGGCACCTATGAACGGGCCGTCAAGGTCATCGTGCGTCACGGCAAAGACACGTTCGCGGCACGCACCACCGTGGTAATTAAGCCCGGCCCGTTAGCGGTCGCAGGGCTAGCACCGGGAACAGCCGCGACCTCGGTTCTGCGCACCGTGGAGTTCTCCGTAATCGCCCAGGATGCCTTCGGCAACGAACTGACCGCAACCCTTGTGGAATACACCGCGGACGCTGCCGTTGGCGCAATCGACCCGGACGGCCGCCTCACAGTGGGCCAGCGGGCGGGGACGTTCGACAATGCAGTGACCGCCACGGTGACCGTAGGCAACGTTTCGTTTGCCGCAACGGCGAACGTAGTGGTGGAACCGAGCTTCTTTTCAGCCGTCACCATACAGCCCGGCACAGTAATTCTGGGCAGGGGGCAGACTCGAACGTTTACCGCCCAACCCCAAGATGCGTTCGGAAACGCCGTGTCCGGGGGCGCGACCGTACGTTGGAGCATGGGAGACCGGGCTGCGGGTGTAGTTAATTCAAACGGCGTACTGACCCCGGGCACGCCCGGCTCTTACCCTCTCGGCCTCACAGCCGAAGTGACCCTTGGCGGCACGACCGTTTCGGCTACAGCCGACCTGACCATACTGAGCAACCCGGTCGAAGACCTGGTAATTAGCGGCGCAGACGCAATACAGGTAGGCCAAACCTCGCAGCTCACGATCACCGATCTGGCCGGTCTTGCGCTGCCGGACGATTTCGCAGTCGCGTTCTCGGTAGTAGACGAGGCGACGGGCTCGGTTACCGCAGATGGCCTGCTGACGGGAGGCCATGTAGCGGGCACCTACGCTAGCGGCGTTCTAGTGACCGCCACCAGAGGCGAAGAGGCCTTGACCGGCATCGTCGCGGTGACTCTCACGCCGGGGCCGCTGGACAGCGTCGTCGTTTCGCCCGACGCCATTGAACTGGGCAAAGGTCAGGAGCAGCAGTTCGTTGCCATCGCCGTAGACGAGTTTGGCAACCGAACCCCAATCGACAACCTGAAATGGTCGGTCGACCGGGGGGGCGGAACGGTGCTGAGTAATGGCGTATTCATTGCCGGTAACGGTCGCGGCGACTTCAGGGGCACCGTGTCGGCGACGGCCAGCCAGTTCGACGGTGACGACACACTTGCCGCCATCGCCAGGGCCGACGTGGTGGTCGTGGGCGACCGACTGACGTTCCGATCTCAACGCGTCGATGGCGTCGACGTTTATGTCCTGGACACGGAACGAACGACCGTGCAGCGCGTGACGACGGACGACGGTAAGACTCCGCGGTGGAGCCCGGACGGCAAGCGAATCCTTTACGGCCTGGGAGGCCAACTCTTCATAATCAGCGACGACGGCCGGTGGCGGTCGCAGGTGTTTTCTTCCGACATTTCAGGCGATCAGCAGGGCTTCGAAGCCGACTGGTCTCCAGACGGCCGCCACGTTGTTTTTGAAGACGGAGAAGAGATTTACACGGTCGAGATCGACGGCACTTCGGTGGTGCGGCTGACCAGCAACATCCACATGGACGACCTGCCCATGTGGTCCCCAAACGGGAGCTTCATCGCCTTCGTCTCCAACCGTCAGGGTGCCGACGACATCTGGAGAATGGAGCCGAATGGGGATCTGCCGACACTGCTCACAACCAACTTCGCCGCCGGGGAAGAGGGTATAGACACCCGGCCCGCCTGGTCGCCGGGCGGCGAACTGCTGGCATACGTCAGCGGGCAGGGAGGACTGGGCCCGGCGATCCACTACATGTCACCGAACGGAAGTAGCGTGACGAGAGTGACGCTGACAGAGACGGGCCTGGGTGAAGTTGGGTGCCCCGAGTGGGCGGGAGGAACTGAGCGGTTCGCGCTGCAAATTGGATCTCCCTCGCCCAGTTTGTTCCTCGTCGATCGCGACGGAACCAACCTCGCCGCGCTCACGACTTCCGAGTTCCCTGACCTGTGCCCAGACTGGTCGCCCGCAAAAACTGGCTCGGAGATGGCCGCTGGCAACGACCTGGTCTTTATCCCCGAGGCTGGTGATCTGCCAGGGCTGCCCAAGGACGACATCGTGCACGCGGCCACATCTTCAGTGGCAGTCATCGAAGTTACGGGCCGGGCGCAGACCACGTTCGCCACCGCGTTTTTGATAGACGGCTCCGGCCGGGCGCTGACCACGAACTCGGCCGTTACAGGGGCGACATCCTTAACGGTGTTCACGCCGGACGGCCAGGAACTTGAAGCCTTCGTCATCGGCCGAGACCTCGTTCGTGACCTTGCCGTAATCTCGGTCCTCGGTTGGAAAGGGACGCCCCTCTCTCTCGGCACGGTCAGCCACCTGTCGGAAGCGAGCGGGCTTTATGTGGTCGGCAACATCATTGGACAGTCGGGTGTGGCCGTCGAGACCGTGCACCGGGTCGCCATGGACGCAGACCCCAGTCGCAACATTGTGTGGCTGGTCACCGACGGTGACTGGAACGGCAATTTCGAAGGGGCGCCAGTGATCGACCCACGGGGGAACGTTGTGGGGCTGGTGTCACACAGCATTGAAGACCTGGAGAACGGGTTGACCGGCCTGGCGATTTCGTCGAACACCATCGACATCTACCTGGACCGCCTCAAGCTGGGTCGGATTCTTTCAAATTAGGCCCACCAGGCCGGGACAGGCAATTGCGCTGGACGCGGCCTGCCCGGCCGGTTAGTGTGACGGCCAACGCCGAAGCCAACACCAAAACCAATAGGGAAGCGAGCCAATGGCCTTCTCAGAACCGAGTAAAGACGGGCGCGAGGCGGAGGCGGTGCTGATGGTCGTGTCGGACGACCCGGCCGCCGCGCACTCCAGGATCGCCCAACTCGACAAAATCGTCGACATGACGCTTGGCTGCACCACTGGGTTCGAAGCCGACGACAGCTATTTCGACACGCCCGCAGGTACGCTGACAGAGCGCGGCCTGGCGCTTCGACTTCGCCGCCTAAACGACCGCATTCTCGTCGGCTTAAAGGGCGAAGAAGAGTGGACGGAGAAGGGCGTGCTACGCCTGGAACTGGAAGCGCGCTGGTCGTCCAATGCTTTCGCCGATGTCCTGCACGAACTGGGCTTCCGAAACATCCGGTTCACCGCTCCGGGCTTCGCCATTAGCGGGAAGGACCCGGCCGAGGTGCTCGGCGCGATTGGCCTGGTGCCGGTTCAAACCAGGCACCTGGCCCGGTCGGCGCGGCTCGTGCTCAACAGCGAGGGCGAAACGATCGGAGAGCTGGCCGCCGACACCGTCACACAAGAAATAGAGGGCACTTCAATCACATACCGGGAATTCGAAATTGAGGCGTCCGACGCCTCGGCCGCTTCGGTCGTTTCCCAACTGGGCGACGGGCTGCTGGCCGACTTTCCGGACGACCTCAGACGCTGGTCACACAGCAAGCTGGCAAACGGGGCGGCGCTCCTGCGAATGGCTGATGCCGGGGCACTGGCAGGGCTGATTGGAGCCGACGGCCAGCTGACGGTCGCCGGAATCGCCGCGCTGGCCCAAGCACTGGACCAGGATTAAGGCAGGCGAGTGGTTCGAATACTTGGCGGGTACCAGACCGACTTCGCACGCAATTGGCTAAAGCAGGGCAAGGACCTGCCCGAAGTCATGGCCGAGGCCGTTAACGGCGCCCTGGAAGCTGCCAGTCTCCAGGCAAAAGACGTCGGCACCATTCACGTTGGCAATTTCGCCGCCGAACTGTTCGCGTCGCAAGGGCATCTTGGGGCGTTGGTGCTCGAGGCAGACCCCGCTTTGCGCGGACTGCCTTCCGCCCGGCACGAGGCCGCCTGCGCGTCCGGGGGGGTGTCGCTACTATCGGCGTGGGCCGAGCTGGACGCCGGTCGCTACGACGTGGCGCTGGTGGTGGGCGTTGAGCAGATGAAGACCGTAAGCCCCAGCCAGGGCGGGGAATATCTTGGTACTGCTGCGTGGTTTGCGAGAGAGGCTGAGGGCGTTGAGTTCCCCTTTCCCAAGCTGTTCGGGCGGCTGGGGGCGGAGTACATGCGCCGGTTCGAGATACCGCGAGACGAGTACACCGAGGCCCAGGCGTACCTGTCCGATCTTATGTACCGGCACGCCCGCAACAATCCGCGTGCCCAGACGCGGGCCTGGGACCTGGACGCCGTAGCC
>CAVOCN010000002.1:0-18356 GCA_963694205.1 Dehalococcoidia bacterium
CCGTCGCTGTCGGACCTGAGCATTCGGGAAACAAGGCCCAGTTCAGCCACCACGCTGGAAAGCTGGACCAGCGTTTCGTCGTGTAGCTCTTCTGACAAGCGTTTGCGTTCCGACTCTTTGGCCTCTTCGGCGACCTGGAGTCTGCGGATCTGCTCGGACCGGATAAGCGCCTGTTCCACGACCCTGCGACGCTCGATCTCTGACTCGAGGCCCCGGTTCGTGTTCACAAGCGCTTTTTCGGTCGCCTGCCGGAGCGTAATGTCCCTCAGCAGCAGCACCGTTCCGGAGACCCTTCCGCGCCCGTCCTCGATGGGTGAGGCTCCGACGTCGTAAACGCGGCGATTCGGCTCCTGGCCAAGCGAGACTGGCTGGTGCGACTCGGCATCTCCCCCGCCGGGACCTTCGTCTTGCGCCCCAAATCGACCGGCCAGTTCACCGGGCAGTGGCTGGCCGAGCAGGTGTTCGGGCGAGGCTTTCATTATTTCGGCGCCCCGGGGGTTAACGTCCACAATTCTTCCGAGCTGATCGACTACCAAAAGGCCGTCCGGCAATCGGTCCATTACCGCCGCTCTCGCCACCGGTACCAGATCCAGCAGCCTGAGCCGAGCAAAGCCCCAGGTGGCGACCGCGACGCTGAATGCGAAGCCGAAGGGGGTGAGGTCGAGGTTGCCCGGCAGCGTCAGACCAGTAATGAGCAACAGGTTGCCGACGAGGGGGAACAGCGCCGCTGCGACCATAATTACGGCCTGGAGGCGGAAGGTTCTGAAAGAGCGGCGCGCGTCCGCGAGAAGTATTCCGCTAGCGGCAAGCACCAAAATGTAGGCATAGCCGATGTTTACGTAGAACCAACCTCCGTACTCCGGCACGAAGGCGGTGATGGTACCGGAGGGCTCCAGCATCACCTCTTTCCAGATGAGGCCGTGGGAGCCGTTCGTCCATACCAGGGCCACGGTGATGATCGGGACCAGCAAGAGCAGTCCCGCCAGGCGAGGGATGAGCAACCTGTCGAGGCCGGTGTGCCTCAGTGCGAATAGGAACCAGGCGACCGGGATGATCGCGATGGCGATGTACTGGATCTGAGCCCACAGCACCTTGTAGGACTCTGAATGCGATGCCAGTTCGAGGGCGTAGAAGAAAGACCACCAGGCAATCGCGATGCCTAGCAGCGCCATGACGCGCGCGGTGGGTAGCTCGCGTCTGCGCCAGCTGTATCCGGCAATCACCACCGACACGGCGGCGGTGATAAATAGGGGAAGGGTGTAAAGAAGCTGGCTCATAGAGGCTCGCCCTGTGCGGCGGCCTCAGTCGAGCCACGCCCCAGGCGGCGAGAGGTTTGGCTAGCTGGCCCTTCTGGGCCTATTCTCGCTCATTGTTTCCTGAGAAGGTCGGCTCCGTCGTTCCGGCGCTTTGAACGGGTAAGTTACGTGTCCGCAAGCCAGACACAGTAAAAACTCACCGTAGATGTCACCGTTGCGGTAGCGGCTGCCGCGGCACCTGGGACAGGAGCTGTACCAAACGCTTGCGGCTGGTTGATTTGTCATATTGCATTTCCCCCTTGAGCCCAGCCGAGCCGAGACTGGAGTCGATAGTTTCTCGGGAACCGGCCGGGCTCGACTCCCCCAAAGGGGTGATGGCGGGGGTGAAAAGTGGGTGAGTCCAACTCTCCAGAGGCCGGGCGAGTCCCACGCAATGCCGTTGGACCGGCCTCGCCGGGCCGAGAACGCCTTGTGGCCCGTGATACCATTTGTTCCTATTCGCGTCGCTTCGCGGGCACCCGGGTGCGAGTATTTGAGGCGAGTATTTAGGAGAGGGAGCTCACATGCCCGAATGGTGGTTGGAAGCGGTGTTGCCGGGCGTGGTGTTCACGACGCTTTTCATCGTTTGGGTGGCACTTCCGGCCCGTTCCGGGGAGACTGACCTCGGCTCCAAGCTCCGTCGGTTGATCGGCGGCCGTTAACAAATGGAGCGACTGGACCGCGGGAGCTTTCGCCTTCCGGCCTTCACGCTGAGTTCCGGCGTCGCCAAAAAGAGGCTGGTTGGCCTGACGCTTATGGCCGTTATTCTCGGCCTGTTTTTCGCTTTCAACCGTTTCCCCAAACTGGACACCGTACAGGGCGATCTAGACGTCGTATCCGGGGCGGTCGTCGAGTGCTTCCAGGGCTTCTGTATCGAGCGCGCCCCTGACACGTCTTTCGTCGCTCGCTGGGTAGATTTTTCGGTTACTTATCTGCAGCTGGTCACGGTGGGTATGACCTTCGCGTTCCTCATGGCGGGGCTGGCTGAGGCATTTCTTTTTCCGCCCGGGTCGCGGCTGTGGTCCGGTGGGGGCGTACTCGGCAGGACGCTCAAGGGCGCGGCGCTGGGGCCGCTGATGAACCTGTGCTCTGCCTGCATCGTCCCGGTCTCTTCGGCGCTGCGGCGTAGCGGAGCGGGCATTGAGGGCACGATCGCCCTGGTGCAGGGCAGCTCCACCATGAACATTCCGGCCCTGTCGATGAGCGCTCTCATATTCGCGCCCCTTCTCGGCGGCAGCCGGGTGGTCATGAGCGTGGTCGGCGCCCTGGCTATTGGGCCCGCCGTGGCCTGGATTGCCCGGCGCGGTCATGAGGGAGCCGCCGAAGAGGCGTCGGAGGCCGCCCAGGAACTTCAGAACATGGTCATGGGCGAGGACCTGGCCCAGCCCTGGGGCGAGGCCATGCGCGAGGGCTTTAGGGAGTTCGCCCGGTCGAGCGTCACTTACTTTTTCAGGCTGGGCCCGATCATGGCGGCGGCGGGGTTCGCCAGCGGCCTGGTCATCCAGTTCATCGACCCTGACAGGGTCGGCACGTTTGTGGGCAACGACTTCGGGGGCGTGCTAATAGCCGCGACCCTGGGCATTCTCATAAACGTACCGCTCATGTTCGAAATTCCGCTCGTCGCACTATTGCTGCTGCTGGGCATGGGTGTGGCCCCGGCCGCAGCGCTGCTGTTCGCGGCTGCGGCGGGCGGCCCCGTCACCTTCTGGGGGCTTTCCCGGATCATGCCCATGCGGGCGATGGCCGGGTTTATATCCCTGACCTGGTTGGTAGCCGTTGCCGGAGGCCTGGTCGTGCTGGTAGTCGCCCTCAGCGTCCCCTCGCTCGACTGGGGGTTCAGGCCTACCGACGACGCCGCCGAGTACCGCGCCGCCGAACGCACCGACGGGCCCCTGTGGCAAGCGTTGGAAGAGCAGGCGCTTGAAGATCAAGGCCCCGTAACTGGCGAGTAGGACATCTCCCCTGGCGAAAGGAACCCTGCCATTAAAAAGAGCAAGACAACGCCGTGGATGCCAGCCGCCGAGTACGGTCGGTCTCTCCCGGCGTTCACTGTCAATCTAGTGGTGGCTGAAGTGGCAAGAGCGGTGGAGTTTTATCGCGACGTGCTGGGTGCCAAGTGCCACTACGCCGACGAGGACTTCGCCGCGCTGGCCGTGCACGGTGCCGAGGTCATGCTTCACGCCGACCACACCTACGACGCACACCCTTGGTACGGTCCGTTGAGTGCCGGGGAACGCCGGGGCCTGGGGGCCGAGATGCGCATTTTCGGCATGGACCCAGACGCGACGGAAGCGGCCGCCAAAAAGTTCGGCTCGGTCGTCGTACAGACGACCGGGGACAAACCTCATGGCTGGCGCGAGGTAATGGTGGCCGACCCCGACGGCTACGTCTGGGCCGTGGGAGTCGCTACTTAGACCGACACCCTCCGGCAGCGCCGGGCCGGGTTGTGTAGGGGGCCATAAGCCTCAGGGGCTGCGGTAGACCATTACCCCGTCTACCAAAGGCGGCTCGACCACCCGACCACCCACCGCCCACACGCCGCCGTCGGGGTCTATCCAAACCGTGTGGAACGCTTCCGAAAGCGTTATGCCGGTCTCTACCCGTGACCAGGACCCGTCTTCCCAACGGGCCACGGTGCCCCCGACGCCCACGGCGTAGCCAACGCTTTCGGCCATGCGCACGCCGATAATGTGCGGCGTGCCCTCGGGGGTGACGTCGGACCACTGATCGCCGTCGTACTCCAGCAGCCGTCCGTTCACACCTGAGCCACCGACCGCCACGGTCAGGTCCGAGTTGCCATGCACCGTGAACAAGCTGCGTGCCGTCTCAGTCGCCGTTCGTGTGACCTGACCGGCCTGGAAGCGCAGGGCCACCCCACCGGTGCCGATCACCCAGACGTCGTCGGCCGACGGTCCCCAGACCTTGAACATGGAGTGGGCCTCTGCCAACTCGGCCGGGAAGCCCTCGGCGTCGCTCCAGCGCTCGCCGTCGTAGCGCCACACAAACGCGCCGTCGGACACGTTTCCGCCTACTGCCCAGAGATCATCAGCCGCCGTCCCCCAGATGCCGAACACGGTGCCCCGGCCGGGCGTTTCCATGAGGTCGAGGCGATCCCCCTCTTGGCGCAGGATCATGCCGTTCTGTCCGCCTAAGAACACTGGACCATCTTTAAAACCGAATACCCACCACAGGTCTCCGGTGCGGCCGGTCTGAATGCGCGACCATGCCGTTCCGTCGTAACGGAACACCAGCGGCCCGGTGCCATCTTTAGGGTCGGCGCCGACCGCCCATATGTCGTCGGTGCCGGTGCCCCAAATGGAGATGAGCGCGGCCGGGAGCCCGGCGTCTACGACCGTCCACCGCCCCGTCTCGTCTATCGGGCCGTCGCCGCCCCCAGAGCAGGCTGCGGCCAGGGCCAGGGTTAAGGCCAGGGCGACTGGTAGCCAGGCAAAAAGGGCGGCTTTCAATGGAGTAAGTCGGGTCATGTGGATTGGCCCTTTTGGATTGGACTAGGTAGAGGGGTTAATTTCGATTGGTTTACGTCGGCGACGCCTGCGTGCCGGGTGGGGCGAGCGGCCTTCGGCAACATTGTCGCGCGCCCGGTCCCACATGCGGCAAAACGAGCACACCTCAGCCGTCGTGGCCTGGCCGCACTGGTCGCACTCGCGTAGCTCATGGTCGTCGGTGTCGACGGTTTCCAGCTTGGGCTGCACCCGCTCGATGAACTGCAACAGGAAATTGTGCTTGGTGCCGGGCGACTCTAGTTCAAGAGCGGCCAGCACCTCTTTGTACCTGATGGATGTTGCGCCAAGCGCATTCGGACACTCCTCCGACTCGTAGTCGATGCCGCTGAGCAGTGCGTAAGCGGCCGTCTCGCGTTCGGTGAGTGTGTACAGCGGCTTAACCTTCTTCACCAGCGCTGGCCCGGCCGAGGGCGAGGCCTCCAGCACGGGCGACTGGCGGGCAAGGTACCCGGTCTGCCACCGCAGGACGTTGCCGAACAGCGTGGCGGCCTCGTCGTCCAGGTTGTGGCCCGTGGCCAGCACGTCGAACTCTCGCTCTACAGCCTCTCGATTCATCACATAGCGCTTGCTCAGGCCGCACCCAGAGCAGGCGACCCTGCCGGTGTTCACGGAAAGCTCGGGGATGCCCATGCCGTAGGTTTCGGCCAGGTCGACGACGACCAGTTCGAGGCCTCGCTGCTTGGCGAAATTGGCGGTCTTTTCGTGGGATGACTCGGAGTATTCGCCTATGCCCAGGTGAATGTGCAGGCCGGTCACGTCGTAACCCAAACGGGAGAGCAAATCCCACAGGACGAGGCTGTCTTTGCCCCCAGAGACCGCCACCAGGACCCTGTCGTCGGGGCCCATCATCCTCTTGCGTCGAATGGCCTTTTCGACCTGGCTGTCGAAGTAAGACAGGAAGTGCGGCTTGCAGAAGGACGAGTTGTGCCGCCGCAGGTCTATGACGGACCGCTCCTGGCAGTTGATGCAGCGCATTAGCCCCCCGAAATCGCCGAGACGATCTCCACGGTGTCCTCCTCGGAAATATGGCGGTCACCGGTGACAAGTTCGCCGTTTACAACGACGAGATGCGATTCGGGGTTGAGGTTCAGCTTGCGTAGCAACTGGTCGACCAGCTTCACGCCCTGGACATCTATCTCGCGTCGCTGCGGGTTCCGAATCTTTACTCTCATGGCGCTACACAGGGCACGACGTTATGCCTGGCACGACAAGTTCTTGGGCATGAGGAGATCATACGCCCCGTCCCCTTATTGCACCGGGGTCCGTTATCGGTTGGGCGTCACCACCATGACACCGTCGCGCACGGGCAGTAGCACGTGCCTGACCCTGGCATCGGCCCTGACGTGATCGTTCAGCGCCGCTATCGCCTTGTCAGAGGTTCGTCGGGGGTCGAGCACGGTTCCGCCCCACAGCGTGTTGTCTATTGCGACGATGCCCCCTGGCGAGAGCAGCTCCATTGCCCGGTCGTAGTAGGCGATGTAGTTTTCCTTGTCGGCGTCGATGAACACCAGGTCGAACGGCGCTTCCAGTGTTGCCATGGTCTCCAGCGCCGGTCCGAACCGCTGGGTGATCTTGCCTGCAAGAGGGCCTTGCTCGATGTGGTGCCGGGCGAACGCGCCGGTCTCCTCGTCGATGTCGCAGGTAATCAGCTCGCCATCTTCGGGCAATGCCGCAGCCATCATCTGCGCCGAGAACCCGGTAAACGTACCGATTTCCAGTATCCGTTTTGCGCCCACGGCCAGCGCGAGAATTTGTAGCAGGGTTCCCTCAATGGGCCCCGACAGCATGCCCGCATCGTCGCGGGTCTCGTGCGTGGCGCGCATCAGTGCGTTCATGTGCGGCGGCAGTGCCGTCGTGTGATCGACCGCGTACTTCTCTATCTCCGGTGAAACCATCGTCAACGTCATGTTCGTTTTTGCCCTTTCGTTTTCGCTCGGAACTGGGAATTCAGGGTTCGGCGCTGTAATCATAGCGGTGAGGTCCACTGGCCGACCCGGCGGTCGGAATTGATTTTCACAACCCAACGCCCTAGCCTAGCCGCATGTACACGGCATACCTGAACGGGGAGTGGATTCCATCGGACGACGTCAGCATCGGCTGGGCCGACCGCGGGTTCCGCTTCGGAGACACGGTGTTCGACGCCGCCCGCACCTATAACGGGCGCATATTCAAGCTGGACCGCCACGTGGACCGACTCTACCGGTCGCTCAAGTACGTTCGTATCGACCCCGGTATGTCCGAAGGGGCGTACGCAGGCGTGGTGGAAGAGACGGTCGAGCGCAACAGGGACCGTCTGGACGAAGATGGCGACTTCCAGATTTACATGTTCATTACCCGCGGCCCCGGCCGTTTCGCTGTAGACGCCGGGCCGCCCTCGGTAGGCGTCGTCGCCTACCAGTTGCCGTTCTGGCGCACGGCGCCGTTTTTGGAGGCCGGTGCACACGGAGTCATTGCGCGGTCGCGGTCATACTCTTCGGAAATGCTGGAGGGCAAACTCAAGCACCAGAGCCGCCTGAACATGGAACTGGCGGAACTCGAAGTAGCCGACATCGACCCCGAGGCCTTCGCCATTTTGCTGGATCGGGATGGCAACTTAACGGAAGGCACGTTCAACTCCGTGTTTATGGTGAGCGGGGGAGTGCTGCGCACGCCCAAAGACGACTCCATTTTGCAGTCGATATCTCGCGAGACGGTGTTGGAACTCGCCGCCCAACTGGGCATCCCCACGTCGGAAGAGCCGCTGCAGCCGTATGACCTGTACACAGCGGACGAGGCGTTCTTCACCTTCACCGGTCCCGGCGTGCTGCCCATGACGAAGGCCGACCACAGGCAGGTCGGCGACGGCAAGCCCGGCCCCATCGCCAAGCAACTATTAGCCGCCTGGTCGGAAATGGTCGGCCTCGACGTCATCGACCAGGCCAATCGCTACTGGAAACCCTAGTTCGCCCCCAGGCTTGCCCTGATACTAGGCCGCCTAAGGCGCGGTGTTCTGGGATAATCGCTGAAAACATGCTGAAAAACACGGAGGTTTCGTAATGCCAGACGGACTGGTCGCTTACATGAACGGGGAGTGGATCGACTCCGAAGACGTGAAGATCGACCGGCGAGACCGGGGCTTCCGGGTCGCCGACACCGTGTTCGACGTCGCCCGCACGTTCGATGGCGTCATCTACCGCAAGGCGCAGCACCTCGACCGGTTCTACCGCTCCCTCAAGTTCGTCCGTATCGACCCTGGCCTGACCATGGAAGAGATGGGCGACATCTGGGAAGAGTCGGTCGAGCGCAACCGTCACCTCTTGCCCGAAATGGGCGACTTTTATATATATCCCTTCGTCACCAGGGGCCCCGGCCGCTGGGCCTACGATGCCGGGCCGCCAACAGTCGTTGTCGACACCTACCAGATCGACTTCGACCGCTTCGCCCGCCTCTACGACGACGGGTCGCACGGCGTCATCGCAAAGACTCGCAGCTACCCATCCACCTCTGCTGAGCCGAAGGTCAAGCACCACAGCCGCATGAACTTCAACATGGCCGAACTCGAAGCGGGTGACGTGGACAAAGAGGCGTTCCCCATCCTGCTCGACCAAGAGGGCAACGTAACCGAAGGCACTGTGAACAGCGTCTTTGTGGTCACCAACGGCGTCATAAGGACGCCTGGCGACAGCGCTCTGTTGCAGAGCGAGTCCCGCGCCAGCGTCTTCGAGCTTGCCGAGGCACTGGGCATCCCCTGCGTGCAGGAGACCGTCCAGCCCTACGACGTTTACACCGCGGACGAGATGTTCGTCACCTTCACCGGGCCGGGCGTGCTGCCCATGACCCAGGTGGACTTGCGGGACATCGCCGATGGCAAGCCCGGACCCATAACCCAGCAGCTAATAGCGGCGCTGAGCGAGAAGGTCGGCGTGGACATTCCGGGCCAGGCCCTGAAGTTCGCCAATTGATTGAAGCCGCTGGTTTTTAACTGACGGACGACGTGTCCAACCGGACCATGTGGCCTAACGACATACGCTGTCCGGCAATGCTCACGTTCGATCTGGACGGGCGGACTCTCGCGTTGATGCGGGACCCGGACGCCGCCCAGCACCCGACCACGCTGTCCATGTCCGACTTCGGGCCCAGGCGCGGCGTATGGCGCATTCTCGACCTGCTCGACGAACACGAGATACCGGCATCGTTCTTCGTGCCCGGCTACATAGCCGAACGCAACGAAGACGTGGTGCGCGAGATCGTCAAGCGCGGCCACGAAGTGGGGCACCACGGCTACATGCACGAACCCCCGGCCAGCCTTACCGCCGAGCAAGAGATCGAGGTGATGGACCGGTCCCTGGCGATACTGGAAAGCATTACCGGCGACAGGCCCGTCGGCTACAGAGCCCCGTCTTGGGACCTGTCGGTCAGGTCCCTCGACCTGATAGCCGAGAGGGGCTTTTTGTACGACTCGTCGATGATGGACGACGATATTCCTTACTTGCTCGATACGAAATCCGGGCCACTGGTTGAGCTACCGGTGCACTGGTTTCAGGACGACGCCCCGTACTTCTGGTTCAACCGGGGCGCTGGCTCCATGAACACCCCGCAAGACGTGCTGACGGCGTGGGAGTGGGAGTTCGACGGGGCATACAAGCACGGGGGCGTGTTCATGCTCACCTGCCACCCCCAGGTCAGCGGCCACCTGTCTCGGGTGGTCATGCTCGACAGGCTTATCCGGCACATTAAGGCGCACCCCGACGCGCGCTTCATGCGCTGCGCGGACGTGGCAGCGATTGTTCGGGAGCGCGCCAATGGGCCGGACAACGGGTAAGGCCCTCACCCTGAGGGCGACGGTCTGTTGCTGAAACGTGTCCCGCCGATAGCCGCTCTCGCCATCGCTATGGTGTTGGCGCTAACGGGCGCCGGTTGCTCGGGTCGCGACGGCGCTGATGGCCCCGAGCCAGGGATAGTAGGGTCAGGCGACACGACACCCTCACCCGACAGGCAGGCCGCTGAACTCATCGTAGAGGCCATGCAGCTTCAATCTGAGGGCGACTACCAGCCGACCTTCCACATGCTCACCGAGGCCATTCGCCTGGACCCGGAAAACCCCAACGGCTACTTTTTCCGGGGCAACGCCCAGCGCGCGACGGGGCATCTCCCCGAGGCGGCCGGAGACTACACGGCCACGGTTGATCTCGACCCCACCTTTCTCGAAGCGTTCGTACAGAGAGCGGGAACGCGCGAGGCCCTCGGCGACTTGCCTGGTGCAGAGCGAGACTATTCGGTCGCCATAAATCTCGATTCCGACCGGGCCGACCTGTATCTCGGCAGGGCGCAGGTCCGGTTCGAGCGGGGCGCGATAGAGCAGGCCATCGCAGACCTCGACGCGGCTACGGCGCTGGACCCGGCCAAGCCAGATGCGTACAACGACCGCGGCCTTGTCCACGTAGCATCAGGCGATCACTCAATGGCGTTGGACGACTTCACCCGGGCCATCGAACTCGACCCCGAAAACGCCGCTGCCTACGCCAATCGGGGAACTGCCTATCAGGCATTGCAGCAATTCCAATTGGCACTCGACGACTTCGAGGCGGCCATCCGGCTGGACCCGATTTCAGAGGCCAACTACACAGGTCGAGGCAATGCTTGGCGAGAACTGCGCCGATACGAAGACGCGCTAGAAGACTATGGCCGGGCGATTCGGCTCGACCCGAACAGCGCGGCATCGTTCTTCAACCGGGCGCTGGCCCTGGCGGCGATGGGCCGCGTAGGTGAGGCCATACGGGACCTCAGAACCGTGCTCCGGCTAGACCCTGCCTTCGACACAACCGAACTCGACGAGGCGTTGGAACCCGAAGCCGCCAATTAGTGCGCCCAGATTTGGGCTCACTGGCTAATGGGCCCAAATTAGTGCGAGTGGTACCGGTGTCCCGCCTTCACAGTGGCGACATGCGTTAGCCGATGGTCTGCGTTGACGGTAGTCCCGTACGAGTCGGTCAGGTCGAACCGGCCCTCCTCCAGCTTCAGCACCGACACGTCGCCCTCGGCCCCCGGTGTGAGCGTGCCCAACTTGCCCGTTAGCCCCATGACATCTGCCGTGGCCTGGGTGGTCAGCCGAATGGTGTCGTACAGCGACAGCCCCAGATGCAGGAAGCGCGACAGTATGGTCACGTGGTCGTACACAGGGCCGTTCACGTTGTAGGCGTGCAGATCACTGGAAATGTTGCCGGGGTAGAAGCCGTCCGCCAGCGCCCGCTCGGCTACCCTGAACGAAAAGCTTCCGGCGCCGTGTCCGATGTCGAAGATGACCCCGCGCTTTTGCGCCTCCCACATACCGGCAATGACCTTCCCGGCGTCGTCGAGAATGCCGTGTTTGGCCCCGTGATAGGCATGGGTGACGACGTCGCCGGGCCGGAGCATACTGACCAGTTCTTCCATTGGCGTGACCGTGTTGCCGACGTGGATCATCAGGAAACCGTCCATGGCCTCGGCCGCCTCTAGGGCGCGCTTCACCGCGCCGACGTCGTTGCCCCTGGCTATGGGCTCAGAGAGCCGGGCTTTGATGCCGAGAACGAGGTCCCGGTTGTCTTTCGCTACCCTGGCTGCCGCTTCCGCGTCGGCGAGGTCCAGGTCTGTTAGCTCGCCGATGTCTTTCGATATCAGGCCGAGGATGGAAATGTTAATCAGCGCCAGCAGTCGGGTGGAGGCGGGTTCCATGATGAACCGGCGAAAGGCGGCAAAGTTCGTCGCCCCAGACGAGCCCGCGTCCAGCGCCGTTGTCACGCCCTTTGCCAGGTTGGTGGCGTCGGGCTCGATGCCGTACTCGTTCGCGCCCCAGAAGTTGTGCACGTGCAGGTCGATCAGGCCGGGCGTAACGATCATCCCGTCTGCGTCCAGTAATTCGGCTGCGTCGGCCTCGGGCAGGCTGTCGGCTATCGCCGCAACTTTGCCCCCGGCCAGCACCACGTCCATGACCCGGTCGATGTTCTGCGACGGGTCGATGACGTGGCCTTTTTTTATTAGCAGGTCGTATTTAATTGGAGTCCTCCCCTTGCTGTTGTTGCTGTCTGCGGGCGCGTACGGCAAGTACGCCTAGAACCAGCGGGAACACCACTATCATGGCCCCCAGGACAATCACTATAGTGCCGGGTCCCAGCCCGGAAACCGAGTCGATCTGGTGCTTAATCCAATCGGCAAGCTTGGGGTCTATCGCCCCTGCGTGATGCGCCAAAAGGCGGTCAGGGCCCACCGGAGTCTCCTGTTGTACTGGCCCCTGCGCTCCCCGCCTGGGCAATAGCAGGCGCACTCACAGGGGCATAGCGGGCCGAGTACTTGCGCTCTTTTATGGAAAGAGCCGTAATTGCGGCCAGCACCAGCAGGGCGGCTCCAGCCAGATAGGCCGGGTCGTAGGTGTTGTAGCGGTCGAACACTAAGCCGAACAAGTAGACGGCGGCTGCACCCCCCATCTGGTGCGCCATATTAATGAACCCGGCCAAAACGCCAAGGTGGCGTACTCCGTACACGTCCGCTGCCAACGCTGTGGTCAGTGGCACCGTGGCCAGCCAGGACATTCCGCCGATTATCGCGAAGCTCCACAGCGCTGCCTGCCCAGGAAGGAAGACCAGCGCCAGGAACGCGAATGCCCGGATGAAATAGACACTGCCCAGGAGCACCCGGCGCGGCATGCGGTCGGACAACAGCCCGACGGCCACAACGCTCAGGCCGTTGATGCCGCTGAGCACTCCGAAAGCGATGGCGGCGGTGCCGGGGGAGATGCTCTCGCTCTCTGCCCAACGGACGAAGTGAACGGCTATCGAAGCGGTGGTCACCCCGCAGACGACGTATGCAACAGATAGCTGCCATATCGGCGGGGACGAGAGTGAGTCCCGCCATCTTTTCGCATCCAGTGGCCCGGCGGGCGGGCCAGACTGAACGTCACCCTCGGCGGGCGCGTCATCTCCGTCGGGCTGCAGGCCCATTTCCGCCGGGTCGCTGCGGACCACCAGCGCAATTAATGGGACTGCGAGACCGAGAATGAGCAGGCCCATTACGAGCCAGGCCATGCGCCAGTTGGAGAAGGCGAGCAGATACGCGGCGAAGGGGACCAGCACCAGCCCCCCGGCCGAGCCTCCGGTGGTCAGCAGGCTAATGGCGACGCCGCGCTTGCGCCTGAACCAGCGGGCGACGATGACCCCAGCGGGCGTAAATGACACGCCACCAGTGGCAAAGGAAATGATGAACCCGTAAAGGCCTATGAGGACGTAGACGTTCGGCACAGCGGCCATGGCCACGCTGCCGCCGCCCATGACCAACAGGCTAACGAGGATGACCCCACGCCCGCCCATGACGTCGGTGATGCGGCCGAAAATGGGCTGGGACAGGCCGTTCATCAACCAGCCCACCGCGGCGGCTATGGAGACAGTGGCGACCGAGACGGAAAAATCGTCCTGCCAGGTGGACACGAACACGCCGTATCCCTGCCGCAGGCCAACCGAGAGGAAGATCGAGAAGAACAGGGCCAGGGCGACGTACCAGCCGTAGAAAGTGCCCTCTCGTCTAGCTCGCCTCGCCATCGGAGAACACTAGCACAGGGACCAATCCGCCCACGTGACCCGCTCCGTATTCCCCGTCGTACGGGTGTCGCGACGGCTTATGAGCGTCCGGCGACCGATAGAATAGGCGGGTTATGGGTCCTGACACGGGCGCGGAAGCGTCAACTCATGAAGCACAGATACTTGGGTTTCCCCGGCGGTACGTTAGTTTCGCCGCGCTGGCGCTCATCATCGCTCTTGCGTTGGCCTTGCGTATGTACGGCCTCAATTGGGACGACGGCATTCCCTTCACGCCCCACCCGGATGAGCGCGCCATCTTGTTCAAAGTGGCGGAACTGTCGCCGCCTGCGATAGACGACCTGGGCTCCCTTTTGGACGCCGAAGAGAGCACCTGGAACCCGAAGTGGTTCCCGTACGGTTCGTTCCCGCTCTATGTTCTCAGGGGCATTCAGCTTACGTCTGAGGCGGTCGGTGCCGAAATAACCGACCTGCGCGTTACCGGGCGGGTCATCTCCGGCCTTGCCGACGTGGCCACGCTGCTGGTCGTCTTCCTGCTCGGGTCGCGCCTGTACAGTCGGCGCGTTGGCCTGGCGGCGGCCGGGTTACTGGCCGTAGCCGTGCTACACATCCAGCTCAGCCACTACTTCGCGGTGGACACGTTGCAGGCCATGTTCGCCGTCGTCGCCCTTTTCTTCATGTATCGGGTCGCGCGCAAAGGCGGCGTGGGCAACTCGGCGCTCGCTGGCCTCTTCATGGGGCTGGGACTGGCGACCAAAGCCAGCCAGTTGCCCATCTTTTTGGCCTTCGGCGTGGCCCAGCTTATGTATCTGTTTGACCTCGCCGGGAGCGAGGATTCTTCGGGCGACTTCCTGGCACGGCTGCGCACGGTCGTGGCCGGGTCCGCCATGGGGCTGGCCGTGGCATTTCTCGCCTTCTTCATCGCCCAGCCGTACGCCCTGCTCGACTGGAGCCGCTTCAAGGCCGACTTCACCGAGCAGTCGGAAATGGTGCGGCGCATCCGCGATTACCCGTTCACCCGCCAATATGCCGACACCATTCCCTACTGGTACCTCATCAAGCAGCACGCCGTGTGGGGGCTGGGGTTGCCCCTCGGCCTGCTCGCATGGGGGGGCGGCCTGTTCGTCGCCGTGCGAGGCCTGTCGTGGCGGCGTGCGCTCGGGTACGTAGCGCTCGGCCTGGTCCTACCCGCCGCGATTTTGATCTGGTCGAACTCCATAGTCACCGTCGGGCTCTCGGCCGTCATAGCGACGGCCATGCTGCTGGCCACGCTGCCTCTACGCCGGGCCGACACCCGCATCGAGGTGCTGTTCCTGGCCTGGGTCGTGCCGTACTTTCTCATTACCGGCGCGTTTGAGGTCAAGTTCATGCGGTATGTGGTCCCCATCACGCCGTTCCTCATCCTGTTCGGCTCCCGGTTCGCGTTCGCCATCTGGGAGCAGGGCCAACGCCAGTTCGCGAGCTTTAGAGGCGGGCAGCACCTGCGACATGCTCAGTGGGCGATGATCGCAGTCGCAATATTCATAGCTGGTTCTACGGCCTTCTACGCCCTGGCCTACATGAACGTCTACTCCGAGACGCATACGGCCGTCAGGGCTTCGGACTGGATAAACGAAAACGTGCGCAAGTCGACCCTGGTGCTAAAAGAACACTGGGAAGAGGGGCTCCCCGGTCTGCACGCTTACCGGAGTAACGAACTGCCGATGTACGACCCCGACGGGCCCCTGAAGCTCGACGTACTGTCGGAAGAGTTGGCAAATGCCGAGACGCTGGTGTTCTTCTCCAACCGGCTCTACGGCACCCTGCCTCGCATCTCCGAGCGCTACCCGGCGAGCACGGCCTATTACGAGCTGCTGTTCTTCGGCAGGCTGGGCTACGAACTGGCGGACTTTGAAGCTACTTACCCGTCGCTGTTCGGCGTCAGCTTCGTGCACGACACGTTCTCGCGGCCTGGCCTGCCAGTGCCGGAGCCGTTCGACGACTTCCGGCCGTCCGCGATCCCCATAAGTCTGGGGCACGCCGACGAGAGCTTCTCCGTGTATGACCACCCGACGGTGCTGGTGTTCAAAAACGTGAAGCGCTTCAACGCTGAGACCATTCGCAGGCTGGTAGACGCAGAAACGCCGCCGCGAACCCCCCAGGCGTCGGCGCCAGAGGGCCCGGTGCTGACCGACGACGAGTTCGCCATTCAGGTGCAAGGCGGCACCTGGACCGACATCTTCTCGCCGAACCGGTGGACGTCTCGCGTGCCTGTGCTCGCCTGGCTGCTGGTAGTAGAGGGCTTGGCGCTGCTGGCGCTGCCGTTGACGTTCTGGCTCATGCGGCCATTGCCGGACCGGGGGTTCCTGTTCGCCAAGGCCATCGGCATCCTATTCGTTAGCGTACTGGTATGGCTGCTGGCCAGCCTGCAATGGGTCACGTTCTCTCCCCGCTCCATCGCGCTGGCGGCCCTTATTCTCGCGGGCGTCTCGGGGGTCGTTTTGACCTATAAGCGGGACGACATTGTCGAGTTCGTCAGACGGCGCTGGTCGCTGCTGCTGATTGGCGAAATCGTCTTTTTGGCCGCGTTCTTCGCCTTCCTCGGCCTGCGCATGGCCAACCCCGATCTGTGGCACCCGTTCCGGGGCGGCGAAAAGCCGATGGACCTCGCTTACCTGAACGCCGTTACCCGGTCGACCATCATGCCGCCGCTCGACCCGTGGTTCTCGGGCGGGTTCCTCAACTACTACTACTTCGGCCAGTTCATTACCGGGACCCTGATCAAGGCTACCGGCATAGACGTGCGCATCGCCTACAACCTGGCTATTCCCCTGTTCTTCGCCCTCACGGTCGGTGGGGCCTTCAGCCTGGTCTACAACCTGGCAGAGGCCAGCCGCAGGCGGCTGCTCTCCGCTCACAGGGCTCGCTCTATGGGCTTCTTCGGCCAAGGCCTCATCGCTTCCGAGTACGAAACTTCGAATAGCGCCGCAAGTCGCTCACTCCCAGCCTGGGGGCCGGTCTGGGCGGGGCTGGCAGGAGTAGCGTTTGTCGCGGTGCTGGGCAACCTGGACGGCGTTATCCAGGTGGGGCACGGCCTCGCCAACGTGGCGCGCGGCATGCCTTTCGGGGAGTTCAACTTCTGGCAGTCGTCCCGGATGATGGCGCCCGACCCGCCCGGCTTTGAGATCAACGAATTCCCGTTCTTCACGTTCCTGTTCGCGGACCTGCACGCCCACCTGATGGCCATACCCTTCACGCTGCTGGCGCTGGGACTGGCGCTGACGGCAGTTCTCCGGCGGCCCGAGGCCGCCTCTGGGAGCTCTTCGCGCGAGCGCTCATCGCGTTCGCAATCAACCGTCGTCGGGAGCATCTCGCTGTCGTGGCTCGCGCTGTTGGCTGCGCTTGGTGTCGTAGTAGGGGCACTGCGGGTTATCAACACGTGGGACTACCCGACTTATCTGATCGTGGCTGTGGCCGCCGTCTTCCTCGCCGGGTACTTCAGGCACGGCGGGCTGAACGTGAAAATGTTGGTGCGGCCCGCGCTGGAGGCCGCCTTCGTGTTCCTGGTCGGCTACCTCGTCTTCCTGCCGTTCCACCTGCGCTACGAGGTGTTCTTCTCCAGCCTGGAGACGACCACCAATACGACCGTCCTGTGGCAGTTTCTCTCCATCAGCGGCCTGCCGGTCTTCATTCTCGGTAGCTTCTACCTGAGAGAGACGTGGTCGGTTCATCAAGCCAGGCTGCGAGGCGCTGCCGGGTGGTTCGCCGGGCAGCAGTATTCCGGGCCCTCGGGAGCCTCATCAGAATCCACTGGGGCGGGCTGGCCCGCGGGCGCAAGGTTCGCGGTATTCGCTGCCCTTGTTTTCGGGGCGGCCGCGATCACCTTCGGGTTCGTCTGGCAGACGGGCAGCACAGTGCCGTTCCTGACAGGACTCGTGGCACTGGTGGCGCTGGTCGGCGTTGCCAGGGTTGCGTCTTTCGGCCCAACGGCGCGCATGGACGCGTTCCTGGCCGTCACGGTCGGTCTGTCGCTGCTGCTGGCGATAGGGCTGGATGTCTGGCGTGTTGAGGGCGACATCGACCGCATGAACACCGTGTTCAAGACATACCTGCAAATCTGGGTGATGTTGGGAGTGGGCTCGGCTTATGCCCTGTGGCGGCTTACCCACAGCTGGAAGATCTCGCTTTCTGGCCTGCTTAGCAAACCGGGCCGCAGCGCGTGGGCATTCGGGCTGGTGCTGCTCGTTGCTGGCACGGCGATCTACCCGGTCATGGGTACGCAGGACCGGCTGCGCGACCGGTTCCAGGCCGCCGATCAACCCTTAACGCTGGACGGCATGGCGTACATGCGAGAGGCGACGTTCACCGACGAAAAGGGGCCGGTAAGCCTGGTTCACGACCTGGACGGAATCACCTGGATGCAGCGTAATATTCTGGGCACTCCCGTCATAGTCGAAGCGCATACGCCGACGTACCGGTGGGGCGGTCGTATTTCGGTCTACACCGGCCTGCCCAGCGTCATCGGCTGGCAGTGGCACCAGGAGCAGCAGCGGTGGGACTATCGCCAGGACATCGCCCAGCGCATCTTCCAGGTAAACACGCTCTACCAGACGCCAGACCCGGCGCGGGCGCTCCAGATCATCGACCGCTACGGGGTCGAGTACGTCTACGTCGGAGAGTTGGAGAAGCGTTACTACCCCGAGGAGGGCATTGCCAAGTTCGAGGGCGATCTGCGGCCCTTCCTCGACCCGGTCTACACCAACGAACAGGTGACGATCTACAAGGTCCTACGTCCCTAGCCCCTCAATGCCCCCCATCAGGGCTGTCCAGCCCTGAGACGGTGATCCGGTAGTCGGGGTCTGAGCCGGGGTCTGCCTCTACGATCACGCTCGCTTTTTCCAAAATTCGCTGGCAGTTCTCGCTCAGGTGCAGCAGTCGCAAGCTCTTGCCAGCGCGGTTGTAGCGCCCGGCCAGGTCCATGACCGCTTCGATGCCCGAGTGGTCCCACACCCGTG
>CAVOCN010000003.1:0-16498 GCA_963694205.1 Dehalococcoidia bacterium
CCACGTAAACCTCGAAGCCATCCTTGCCGTTCTCTTCCGCGACTATGTCCAGCACGTCCTTGACGCTCTCGCTCGCCTGGTCCAGGTCCCCGGCCATGACCATGGGGATGATCGTCGTGTGCTCGTCTTCAGAAACCAGCGCAGGGTCGCCGATCATGTAGAAATTGACGGCCGACGCCACCGACTTTACCGAATCACGTTCCAGCCCCAGTACGCGCGCCGTTATGTCTTGTACCCTCGCCTTGAAGGCCGCGTCCTCGACCGTCAGCTCGGTGGACTTCACCAGCACGATGTCCTGCACCGGTTTCGGGCCGCGCATTCGCGTCTCAAGCAACTCGTCGGCCCGCATAACGTCGGGGTTATTTGAGAACGAGAACTGGGTCGTCAGGGCGTCGCCTAGAAGCGTGGCGTTCAAAACGAACGCAACAACGATCAACGCAATCCAGATCACGATAGTGACCCAGGGCCGGTTCGCACTGGCGCGGGCGAGTCCCCTGGTCGAGAAATCCATGCTCATCAATTCACCCCTTCAACTGGGCCAAACGTTCGAAGTCGCGTGCAATATCTTATCCTGACGCACGTCTCTGAGCGCACGTCTCTGAGCGCAGGTCTCGCGACGCACGTCCGGGCAACCTGCGTACAGGCTGATAGACTGGTTAAGCTCCCAAAACAGGTGACTCGGGAGTGACTCTGAACGGACATGATGGAGGCCGAAAATGGCTCGTATCGACGGTCGAAGAAACGACCAGCTAAGGCCGATGAAAATGACCACCGGGGCACAGGACTACCCCGAAGGGTCCGTCCTCGTGGAGACCGGGGACACGCGCGTCCTGTGCGCCGTCACCGTCGAAAACGGCGTTCCCGGGTTCCTCCGTGGGCTGGGCAAGGGCTGGGTAACGGCCGAGTACTTCATGCTGCCGCGCTCAACCCTTACTCGCACCCCGCGGTCCAGCATCAACAAGGGCCGCACCAAGGAAATTCAGCGCCTTATTGGCCGGTCGCTCAGGGCCATCATGGACATGGAAGCCCTGGGTGAGCGGACCCTGACCGTGGACTGCGACGTCTTGCAGGCAGACGGGGGCACTCGCACCGCCTCCATTACCGGAGCTTATGTGGCAATGGAGTTGGCTTGCCGCTCGCTCATCGCCAGGGGAGACATCGCGCGCTCCCCCATCACCCAGCCGGTCGCGGCCACAAGCGTTGGCCTGGTAGGAGGCGAAGCGCTACTCGACCTGAACTACCAGGAAGACCACGGGGCGGACGTCGACTTCAACGTCGTGATGACCGAAGACGGACGGTTCGTCGAAGTGCAGGGCTCGGGCGAGGAGGCCGTATTCGACCGTAAGTCGCTGGATGAAGTCCTCGACCTGGCCTCCATAGGGATGGCCCAGCTAATCAAAGAGCAGGCGGCTGTTTTAGAGGCCTAGTCACCGGACACCCTAATTGCCGGGCCCGTAGGGGCCCTACGGGTTTAGAGAGATCCGGCCTGGGTGTCCTGCGGAGGTGCTACAGGGGGCATTACAGGGGGATGAAACAGCGGCGCATCGTCGTTGGTGAGCGGGTGCTCTGCGATCAGCCATGTGTACTCGGCGGCCTCTTTAATGTTGGCTCGTGCCTTTTCGGCTCGCGCCTGACCCCATAGTCGCTGGGCCCTCTCGGTGAGGGCTTCGGTTATCGCATCTTTGCTGTTCATGTCGTGCATCCTACCTCGGCCGGGCCTCGTAGAGCTATGTAGGCCGGTAAACAGGCGCAGACGGCCCGAAAGTCAAATTGACCTGAGCCTACGGCCGCTAATATAATCGTGGGACGGCCTCAGGCCAGCAATTATGTCTAAAAGAACCTACCAGCCAAAGAAACGACGTCGAATGAGAGTGCACGGCTTTCGCTCGAGGATGAGTTCCTCGAGTGGTCGCAACGTACTTCGGCGCCGCATGTTCAAGGGTCGCAAAAAGCTGACCGTCTAGCGGTCGGCGCAGTCTGCGCCCTCGAAATTAATCCTCTTGGACCGCGACCATCGCCTGAAAAAGGCGGCCGATTTCCGCGCTATACGTGAGCGTGGGAAGAATTGGGCCGACCGCCTGCTGGTCGTCGCGGCGAGGCGTCGTGACGGAAATATCGACGCGTTAACGCCCCCCAGTCGCTTCGGCTTCTCGGTGAGCAAGCGCATCGGCAACGCCGTCGTACGAAATCGGACAAAAAGAAGGCTAAGGGCAGCCGTACAGGGCGCGCGGCCCGAAGCGGGATGGGATGTCCTGGTAATTGCCCGCAAAGGGCTTATCGGCTCCGAATACATGGAAATCCAGAGGTCAATGACAGGTCTACTGAAGCGAGCGGGCATCGGCCGATCGCCGAACACACGTACCCCAGCCGGGCCTCAGGCCGGGTCCGGGGCCGAGCCTCACACCGGACAACAGTGAACGGCTCGCAATTCAACAAATGCTACTAACAAAAACAGCCCTGGGCGCGATAAGGCTCTACCAGATACTGCTCTCGCCCTACATTGGCGGCGCATGCAGGCACGACCCGACGTGTTCTAGGTACGCCCACGAGGCCATCACAAAGCACGGCGTCGTCACCGGCATTCGCATCGCGGCCTTTCGCCTGTCCCGCTGCAGGCCGCTGGGAACATCAGGGTACGACCCCGTCCCATGACTAATTTGTCTTTCCCCAAGCTTGGCCTGCTTCCGGCTCTCATGTTGCTCCTCGTTCTAGCGTCGGCTGCATGCGCGGGCGTCGCGAAATCCGAAGGCTGGTCAGGGGGCGTCGTCGTGGACGACATCCTGTACACAGGCTCTATGGACGGCACGTTGCTGGCTGTGGAAATCGCCACCGGCGATCCGGTCTGGGAGTTCTCCAGCCTCCAGGGCGAACAACGTGAGCGTGCGTTCTACGGCGACCCGGTGGTAGTGGACGAAGTAGTCTACGCCGCCGCTTACAACGGTTTCTTGTACGCCATTTCCAACGAAGATGGCTCCAAAATGTGGGAAACCCAGGTCGGACCCGGAGCCGAGCAGCTAGTTGGCGGACCGGGTTACAGCGACGGCGTTCTCGTCGTCGGCTCGTCGGACGGTTCGGTCTACGCCTTCGACTCGGAAAGTGGGACCGAACTTTGGAACTTCCCCACCGACTCAATGGTTTGGACCACACCCCTTGTAAGCGATGGCGTCGTCTACTTCGGGTCCATGGACAAGTACGTGTACGCCGTCTCCCTCAGTGAAGGCCAGGAGATTTGGAAAACGCTCCTTGGCGGGGCCGTCATAGCGCCGCCGGCGAAGTCAGACAACCGGCTATTCGTCGGGGCCTTCGACGGCGTCTTCTACTCCCTCGACGCTTCTACAGGGGCGGAGCTATGGCGGTTCGAAGATGCGGGCGGGTGGTACTGGGCTCGCGCCCTTGTCACCGAAACGGCCGTCTACGCGCCATCTTTGGACGGTCGGATATACGCCCTCACACCTGAACTTGGCGAACTAATCTGGCAGGGGCCAGAAAATCCCGACGGCCCCATAATCGGCTCCCCCGCGGCCGTCAAAAACGTATTGGTCTTCGCCTCGGAAGGCGGTACGTTGTGGACCGCCTCCCTCGCCGACGGCACCAAGCAGCGTCAGTGCGAAATCGATGAAAACCTCAAAACCAACGTGGTGGCGGCCGACGACTCCATATTCCTGGGAGCGTGGGACCATACCGTCCGCGCATTTGAGATGAATCAGTTCGGCGTGCTCAATACGAGATGGGTCTACAAGACCGACCGTGAAATGTCCGAAAACCCTGTAAATGACGTGTCGTCGTGCTAACGGCTAAAGTGACACCGAATACTGGCGCCCGGGGCCACCACTCATCGTGCGCGCGAACAGCGCAGCACCAAATAGCGCGACGGTTAGTAGCGGCCAACCTAATAGCGCAACACTGGGCAAAAGGCTAAATGGAATTTATAGGCGACATTTGGAACGCAGCGATCATCCGCCCGATGATCAACAGCCTCGTGCTGCTGTACTACGTTGCCTTCTCCAACTTCGGGGTGGCGATCATCCTGTTCACCCTCATCATCCGCGCTGCGCTGATCCCCATGACGATCAAGCAGGCCCGCCAGATGAAGGCCATGCAGTCCATCCAGCCCAAGCTAAAGGCACTGCAAGAGCGGTACAAAAACGACAAACAAAAAGCTTCACAGGAAACCATGAAGCTGTACCGGGAGCAGGGGGTAAACCCACTCGGCTGCCTCGGTCCCATGTTCATCCAGTTCCCCATCTGGATCGGCCTTTACCGGGCCATCACCCAGACCCTGCCGTCCACACCCGAGCAACTCGTCGGGTTGTCCGACAAGTTCTACACCTGGTTGCCGCTGGCCCACCAGTCGGTGCCGCTCAACGGCGGCTTCCTCTGGATGGACCTGGCCTTCCCGGACCCTAGCAAGATAATCATGCCTGTCATGGTCGGCGTCTCCATGTTCGTCATGCAGAAAATGACGACCATGCCGTCCGCCTCCGAACAGCAGGCCTCGACCAACAAAATGCTGCTGTGGATGATGCCCGTAATGTTCGGGTTCTTCACACTGAACTTCCCCGCAGGTCTGGCGGTCTACTGGGTAGTTTCCAACGTAATAGGTGTAGTGATACAGGGTTTCGTGACCGGGTGGGACCCGATTAAGAACCTGCTCAAATTCCAGGGAGTAAACCAACCCGCACCGGCGGCCGCGATAGCGGCATCGGGCGACGAGGAGGCCGCAAGTGGAGCAAGTGGAGAGGGAGTCGATAGAGACTTCAGCGAAGACAGTAGAGGAAGCGATAGAGCTAGGCCTAAGGGAGCTAGACGCCGATCGAGACGAGGTAGAAATAGACGTCGTTAGCAAGGGGAAATCCTCCATCCTGGGCATCGGCGGTGAGCCAGCCCGGGTGCGAGTAACCCTCCTCGACTTCGAAGAAGACGAAACCGGCGGCGACGTGGTAAAGGTCGTTTCCAAGGTCCTAAACACCCTCCTCGAACTTATGGACGTGGACGCCGTTGCCAGCCTTAAGGCGGCGCACGGGGGCCACGATAGCGGGCCCGTTTTCGACGTCGACGGCGACGACTCTGGCCTGCTCATTGGGCGCAAGGGCGAGAGCCTCAAGGCCATACAGTTTCTGGTCAACTTCATCTCCACCGTCGAGCTGGGCGAGAGGCCCAACGCGGTGGTAGACGTCTCGGGCTACCAGGAGCGCCGCGACGACGCCCTGTACAACATCGCCCGAAACGCAGCCCAGCGAGTCGCCCGCACGGGCCGGTCGGTGACGTTGGACCCAATGAGCCCGTACGAGCGCAGGCTCATCCACCTGGCCCTGTCAGGAAACGAGCGGGTGGTCACCCAGAGCACGGGCGAAGGCATGGACCGTCAGGTCGTCATCAGCCCGTCCGACGAAGAGCCCTACTAGCGCCTCTCGTCTCTCTAATCTCGCTAACTCCATAGCGCCATAGCGTCGCCGTACTAGGGGCAGCCGCGCGCGACCTTGGTATCCTGTCGCAATGCCTTTCACCCGCATTAGCCTGGACGTCGCCGGTCCTGTAGCTATCGTGACCCTGGTCGGGTCTGAAGCTGGTAACCACGTAGACGAGCTTATGGCCGCCGAACTGCGGGAGGCGCTCACCGAACTGGACGACGACCGTTCGGTACGGGCCATGGTGCTCACAGGTAACGGCCCCGACTTCTGTCGCGGATCCGTCCTGGAAAGTCGGCCTTCTGGCGAACAGATCGCTTCACACGCTGTGGCCTCCGTAGTCGCAGCAGTGGGCAAGGCCACCGTCGCAGCAATCGAAGGCGACGCGCTGGGCCAGGGCCTCGAATTGGCGCTGGCCTGCGACCTGCGCATAGCCGGGGCCACGGCTCGTTTCGGCCTCACCCAGCCCGACGCTGCGGGCATACCGTGGGACGGCGGCACCCAGCGACTGCCCCGGCTTATTGGCCGGTCGCGAGCGTTGGAAATGGCCCTACTAGCCCGAAAAGTCGATGCACAAGAGGCCGTCGCAATAGGCCTGATAGCCGAAGTTACGGAGCCCGGACAGGCGCTGCCACATGCAATCAAAGCCGGTGAGGTCATCGCCACGCACGGACCGGTGGCCGTTCGCTACTTGAAAGAGGCCGTGTACAAGGGCGCAGACCTGGCGCTCGACCAGGCCATGCGACTGGAAGTCGACCTGGCCACGTTGCTGCACTCCACCACCGACCGCGCCGAGGGCCTCAGCGCATTCGCCGAGAAGCGGAAACCGGAGTTTCTCGGTGAGTGACTCGACCATTCTCTACAGCGTGGACGGCCCGGTCGCCCGCCTAACGCTGAATCGGCCTACCCGCATCAACGCCCTGAGCCTGGCCATGCGGGACGACCTGCATGAAGCCCTAAGTTCGTTTCGGGACGACCCTGCATTAAGAGTTGCAGTCATCAGTGGCGCTGGTGAGCGAGGCTTCTGCGCAGGTGCGGACCTCATCGAATTTGGCACCGCCCCCTCCCAGGACGTCGCCCGCCGTACCAGGCAGCGGCGCGACCTGTGGGGTCTGCTGGCCAGCATCCGTAAGCCCCTTGTGGCCGCGCTGCATGGCTACGTCATCGGGGCGGGCGTCGAGATCTCCGGCCTGTGCGATATCCGCGTGGCGTCCCAAGACGCCGTGTTCGCCCTGCCAGAGGTAAGCATCGGGATGATCCCCGGCGCAGGAGGAACCCAGACATTCCCTCGCGCAGTCGGTCTGGGAGCGGGGCTGGCCCGGCTGCTGGCCGAGCGAACGGACCGCATGTCGGCGGGCGAGGCGCTCTCGAGAGGGTTCGTGCACCGGGTTGTGCCGAGGCTCGAACTGGAGGGCGTGGTCAGCGAAATAGCGGCTCACATAGCAAACCGGGACGCCGGGGTGCTGAAAGCCCTCAAGACCGCCGTTCTCGATGGCCTCGACGTTCCCCTGGATGCAGGTCTGAATTTGGAACGACGGCTGGCCCTGAGCCTGTGAACGTCTCCGACTTGCTGTCCATTTCCGGGCAAATCGTTCCCGACCGCGACGCCACCGTGTTGGCAGATCGACGCACCTCCTACGCAGACCTCGACACACGCGCGAGCGCTCTCGCAGCCGGGCTTTCTGGCACCGGGAACGTCAAGCCGGGCGACAGGGCAGCCTGGATAGACGTCAACAGCGACCGCCAGGTAGAGGCATTCTTCGGCATCGCCCGGGCCGACGCCGTTTCGGTGCCATTCAACTACCGGGCACGAGACGACGAGCTCGCCTTCGCCATCGAAGACTCGGGTGCGACCGTACTGTTCGTCGGGCCCAAGTACCTTGGGGCAGTGTGTGAACTGCTCGCATCGCAAGCCGACCGACTGGCCTCTGTGGAAACGCTGGTGGCGATAGACGGCGAGCCGCCCGAGGGCTGGATAGCCTACGAGGCCTTGCTCCAAGACGGAACCGACCCGGTACCGGGCCGAGACGGCGACGACACCGCCATGATCCTCTACACCGCAGGAACGACCGGGCGGCCAAAGGGCGTCATGCTCACCCACGACGCCCTCACGGCGTACCCGTTGGAGAACGTAAACCCAGCCGACCCAGAGTTCGCCCAGCGCACGCTCCTGTCCGTGCCCCTGTACCACGTCGCCGGGGTACAGGTGTTCCTCTCCTCCATCTACGGCGGGCGGACGTTGGTAGTCCAGCCTCAGTTCGACGCAGCCAACTGGCTCAAGCTAGTCGAACAAGAGGGGGTCACCAGGGCGACCGTGGTTCCGACTATGCTCAAAATGGCCATAGAACACCCCGACTTCGCCAGCCGGGACCTTTCGAGCTTGCAGATACTCACCTACGGCGCCGCGCCCATGCCGCACGATGTCATCGAGACGGCCATCGAGCGCTTACCGGGCGTCCGTTTCATCAACGCCTTCGGTCAAACAGAGACCGGCGCGACCATAACGGCTCTTCCCCCGGATGACCACGACCTCACCGGCGACCCCGAAGTGGTGGCGAAACGCAAAATTCGGCTCGGCTCCATCGGCCTGCCGCTCGACGATGTCGAGGTCCGGGTTGTCGACGAAGACGGCGAACAGGTGCCAGTCGGCGAGGTGGGCGAGATCGTCGCCCGTGGCCCCCGGCTCATGAAGGGGTACTGGCGTCGAGACGACGCCACGGCCGAGACCATGCATGGTGGATGGCTGCACACCGGCGACCTGGGCCGGGTGGACGGGGATGGCTACGTCTACCTGGCGGGCAGGGCGAAGGACTTCATTAAGCGAGGCGGCGAAATGGTCTCGCCAGAAGAGGTCGAGTCCGTGTTACGCGAGCACGCCTCGGTCGAAGACGCCGCAATAATCGGCGTGCCCGATGCCCACTGGGGCGAGTCCGTTCGAGCCGTCGTAGTGGCAGTGTCAGGAGAGGTAGTTGATGAAGATGAATTGGTGGAGCACTGCCGGGCGAAGCTGGCCAGCTTCAAAAAACCAGAGTCCATCGTGGTCATCGACGAACTGCCCCGCAACGCCCTGGGCAAAGTGCTAAAGCGCGAGCTACGAGAGCGCTTCGGTCAGGATTAGGGTGAAGCTCGGGGCCTAGTCGATCTTCTCGAACCCCGTGTAGGGGTGCAGTACTTCGGGGATGACGATGGAACCGTCGGCCTGCTGTCCGTTTTCTAAGATAGCGATCATTACACGGGGCAGCGCCAGTCCCGAGCCGTTGAGCGTATGCGGGTGCACGGTCTTGGCACCCTTTTCGGGGCGATAGCGAATGGCTGCGCGTCGCGCCTGGAAGTCGTCGCAGTTCGAACAGCTACTCACCTCCAGCCACTCGCCGCTGCCCGGTGCCCACATCTCCACGTCGTAGGTACGCACCGCCGAGAAGCCCAGGTCGCCGGTCGATAGTTCCAGGATGCGATAGGGCAGCCCCAGCCGCTGAATCAGGTCCTCGGCGTCGCCGACCAGGCTCTCCAATTCGGCATCCGAGTCGCCGGGGTGGACGAACTTGTACATCTCCACCTTGTCGAACTGGTGCACCCGCTTTATGCCCCGGGTATCTCGTCCGGCGGCCGACTTCTCTCGTCTGAAGCACGGTGTGTGCGCGACAAACCTGGCGGGAACCACGCCGGGGTCCAATATCTCCCCGGCGTACATACCCGTTATCGGCACCTCGGCCGTGGGGATGAGCCACAGGTCGTCCTCTTCATCGTGGTACATGGTGTCGGCGAACTTCGGCAGGTGCCCAGAGCCCGTCACAGTGTCGGTGCCAACGAGGTACGGCAGGTACAGTTCGGTGTAGCCATGATCGTCTGTGTGCACGTCCAGCATCCACGAGACCAGCGCCCTCTGTAGCCTCGCACCTTTGCCCCTCAGCGCATAGAACCGGGAGCCCGAAATGCGCGCCCCGGCGGGCAGGTCAATGATGCCCAGCCGCTCCCCCAGGTCCCAGTGCGCCACGGCCTCGTAGTCGCGCTCGACAATGTCGCCCCAATCGCGAACGACTACGTTGTCTGATTCATCGGCCCCATCGGGCACCTGTTGACGGGGCAGGTTGGGGATCGCCAGAAGATGCACACGGATCTGCTCTTCCACCTCCCGCGACTCCGCTTCCAGCGCCTTTATTCGGCCGGAAACGCCGCGCATCTCCTCAATCAGGTCTTGTGGAGGCGGCTTGGCCTGCCCAATCTCCTTGCTCACAGCATTGCGGCGGGCGCGCAGCTCGTCGGCCTCACCCTGGATGGCTCGCCGACGAGCGTCCAATTCGAGCACACGATCGATGGGCGCATCCTCACCTCGCCTGTTAAGTGCGAGCTTGACGCCTTCGGGGTCGGAGCGAATCTGGTCAATGTCGAGCAATTGAGCGGGCCTCCAGCTACAGACAGCCAGTATATCGCCGGTCCTAAATTCCGACGTCAATCCTGACGTCCCCTCAACGCCAAATGGGGACCGGCTTGCGGCTGGTACCCGCTTTACGCCGGTGGTCACCCCGATTACGCAGCGACGAATTGGAGTGAGAATGGCGTGGAGGGATCCGTCCCCAATAGGTGACCAAGTGGTATCCAAAGTCACATCAATGATGTCTCGATTCGTCCCGCAGCGGAAGGACGACCCGGACGCCTCTTCTGAGGAGGCCTCTTCCGGGCAGGAGGCCCCCGTGGAAAAGGTCGGGTTATCCGAACGCATTCGGGGCCTGCAGTACGTTCACGCAGTCGCGGGCGTGCTGTTCGCCCTCACGGTGGTGCTCGCCCTTTTCAGGCCTCATCCCGTAGCACTCGTGCTGTTCATGGTCCCGGCGGTAATGTCTGGTCGGCTAGAACTGCGCAAGTCGCTCATGTTCACCGGCGTTGCCCTGGTCATGGCAATCGCCGTCTACTTCGTTACCGAAGGCAGCCTGACGGGCTCGAACGGCGGAGTCACCCTGGTCGCGTTGCTGACGCTAATCATGCTCAGCGGTGTAGGGTCCCCGTGGCTGTTCAAGTACATGGAAGTGCGCAAGTCCGAGAAGGCCGAGTCCCCACAATCCACTGAAGAGGAAGACCAGGCGAAGCGTGACGCAGAAATGCTCAGCGCAGCAGTGCAAGGGGCCGAAGACGACGTGGACATGAACCCTGGCGGGCTCATCGAAGGCCTGCTCACCACCGTGATGGCATCGGTGAAGCGGCTCATCGAATCGCGTCGATCCCCTGAAGAGCCTGAGGAAGAAGATCCCGGCGACGAGGCCGCCCAGCCACCCGGCGCGGCCCCCGAGGCTGAGACTGGGGGCCAGGACCTCGACGAAGATGCCGACGTCGAAGACGAATCAGAGTCTTTTATGGACCAGGTCATGGCCACAGTGGCCAGTCTGAAAGAGCGGTTCCTTCCCGCACCGTCGGAGCCGGACGATGAGGCCGAAGAAGAGACGCCCTCTCTAGAAGGCCTTGCCGAGGCGCTCAACCAAGACGAGTCCGAACAGGCCGAGCCCGGCCAAAGTTCGATACCCGCCGCTCTACTCAAGTTCGGCCTGTTTCTTAGGTCCTACTTCCTGTCGAGCGAAGCCGATGCAGAGCCCGTAGACCCTGAACAGGCAGCGGCCGACGAGCAGGAACAGGCCGAAGCCAGGGAAGAACTTGAGCGCAGCGTCGAGGCCGAGGCCGTCGCCGCCATCGAAGCCGACCCCGGCTCCCTTAGCTCCCCTGGCATGTACGACGCCGTGGCCAGGGCGTTAGCCAGGCTCATACAGTTCGAGAAAGCCACCATTAACGCCGTCGACTCCGAGGCTCGCACCCTGACCGACGTCTTCCAGGGCGGGCTGGAGATAGACGGCCGCCCAATTGGCGATCCATCACCACTGGGGGGCACTTTCAGTGCTTCGGTTATAAGCGCGGGTTCTGGCCTGCTCGTGCAGCCGAAAAAAGAGAAAGAAATAGCCGCCATCTTCCCCTCGCTGGCACCCAATGTGAAGTTGGGCATCCGGTCGTTCATGGCCGTGCCGCTCTTCGCAGATGGCCGGGCCGTGGGAACTTTCCACCTCAGATCTGAAAAGAAGATGGCCTTCTCTAACCAGGACCTGGGCCTGGTGGAACGTGTGGGAGTAGCGCTGGCCGCCGCCATGGCCGGAGTCCCCATTCCGAAAATGGCCCCATCTCCGACCCCCGTCGAGGCCCCAGTAGCGGCCGAACCCCCAATGGTGGCGAATACGGGGAGCCAGCCCCCGGCTGTCGAGGCTTCCCCTCAGGCTCTTGATACCTTGCCTCCACCAGACTCTGCGCCTCCACCAGACTCTGCGCCAGAAAGCCCTGTGCCGGGGCTCGACTACGGTCCCGGCCCCGCGCCGATAGAGGCCGAGCTACCAGTCGCCACCGAGCCCGAGGAGCCGGTCGGACTGTCGATTCAAGAGGTCGAGAAAATCAAAACCGACGCGGTCACCGAGGTAGAGGACCGTTTCACCGGCAAGATCGCCGAGTTGGAGTCCGGCATCGTCCGAGGCCAGGCCCTGGCTACCCTCAGCGCCGCCCTGGCGGTCTCCGATGGGGTCGATGCCATCTACGCCGCCCTAACCAGGGGCATGGCGAACCTCGCCTCTTTCGACGCGGTCGTCGTGTTCGAACTGGACGAAGCCATCAGCAATGCTCGCGTAGTCTTGGCCACCGGACCGGCCATAGAGGGCTGGGGGGTGGGTAGCGCAATTCTGCCGACGGGCAACCCCTTCGAGACGGTCGCTACGAAGAAATCGATATTCGTTTCCTGCGTCGAGCCCGCCGAGTTCGGTGCGGTCTCGGCAACGCTGCGGCCCGTGGGAGCCGCCCGCATGGCCTCGCTTGCCCTGGTGCCGATGGTCTCGCGCGGCGCTGTGCGAGGCATCATCGCCCTGGCTACAACCTCGCGCAACGCCTATGTGGGAAAGGACCTCAGGGACGTGGAAACGGCAGGGGCGTTGGCCGCGTCCGGGGCAGAGTCGTCTCGCCGAACGGCCGCTGCGAAGGGTGAGGCGGCGCTGGCAGCAGCGCTGGCAGACATATCCCGGCAGGTAAATTCCACGTTGGACGAGGCCGAGGTGTACGGACAGTTGGCGGCCGCTGCCACGAGCATCTTTAAGCAGGACCGCCTGGTCATCTCCACGGTGGACAACTACAGCGGGGAACTGAACCGGGCCCACTTCGTTGGTATCCCGGTCGGGGGCGACGAAGGACCGGGCACTTCCTCGCTCATCGGAACACCCACCGAAGAAGCGCTACGCACCGGCGAGGTAGTCGTCCTGTCCGGCCTGGGGCCGGAAGAAATCGCCACCCGCTACACCAACCTGGAAGTGTCCCTGGAGTCCGGCCTGACAACTTTCGCCATAGCTCCTCTGATAGCCGCTGGTGAGCGTTTTGGCAGCATCGAAATCTCCACGCTCGCCGAAAACGCTTACTCCGTTCGGACTGGCGAAATGCTAAGCAAGATAGCTGCACAGGTCGCACCGGCCATCCGCAACGCCCGACTGCACACCGAATCCCTTGCACCCGATCCGAAGCAAGAGATCGAACACGTCGTATGGACGTTCCCTGACACCACCTCCATGCTCGGCGAGGTGGCCCTACGATTGGGCGCCATCGTCCCGTTTGAGAAGTTCTCGGTCTGGGCGGTCGACGTCACCATGGGGACGCTGGTCAACACATACGTGGCCGTGAGGAGCGGCGATACCTGGATACCTACGGCGCCACAAGATGCCGTGTCGCTGGTCGAATCGACCGACGGCTCCAACGGTGTTGAGAACGGCAAGGTCTCACCGGACAAGCTCGGTGAACTGGTAAACAGCATTGCGGGCGAAATGGCGTCCACCATTCCAGTGCCCCTGGTCTACGCTGACGAGGCCGTGGGCATGGTCAGCGTCGGGGCGAAAGCCGAGTCTGCGTTCACGGCCGAGCAAGAGGTCCTGGTGATGTCGGTCGCAAAAACACTCGGAGTCCGCATCGGCCAGGCCCACGCTGGCATGCAGAGCCAGCTATACGCCCACGCCATGTACGAGCGCCTGACCCACTTCGAGGGAACAGCCACGCGGCAGGCAGCGGAGTTGCACACGGCGACACAAGAGTTGGCCGGTCTCAAGGGCGCGGTATACGGCAACCTGAGGGAGTCCCTGGACGTGCTGGGGACGTCTGCCCGATCTATGGCCCCGTTGGTGGCCGGTGAGAACGGTGGACTTAGCAGCGAAGACAAGCAGCGACTACGGCAGATCGTCGTCTCCGGGCACACCGTCACGCGCACTCTTGAGTCGGTCGCCCAGCTTCGGCACTTCGACGAAGTCGACGCGGTCAAAGAGACGGTCGACATCACCGCCCTTGCCGCCGCCATGACCGAGACCATGCGGGCGAACGACCCCGGCCGAACCGTCGCGGTCACCATCACCGAAAACCTGCAGGCCAACAGCGACTCTGGCATGGTCCAGGCACTGTTGCAGCACCTCGTCGCCAATGCCTGGACTCAGACCGAGGGCAGAGAGAACCCCGCAGTGCAGGTGGGGATGATCCAGCAAAACGGCAAACCTGCGTTCTACGTTAGGGACAATGGGCCCGGCTCCGACCCCGACACCGCCGAGGCCCTGATCGGCCAGACCAACGGCAACGGCACTGCCATTGCCAGCAACACCGGCCTGGCCGTCGCCCGACAGGTGGTGGAAAAGCACGGGGGTTACGTCCAGGTAGTCACCGAACAGGGCGTCGGGACGACAGTCTTCTTTACCCTCTAGACCTCCGGCCCGAAGGGCCGGAGGCTATAAGTTCGCCTCGTGCACGAAAGTGCGGGGCCGACACGATCAGCCTGTGAGAATCTCCCGGATCCTCTCGGCGATAATCACCTCGTCGCCGTCATCGACCGTCTGTATACGGATGATGAAAGAGTCCGGCACCTCGTCCGACCTCACGTGAATACGAGGGCTGCCCTCTGCCAATTCGTGCTCAAGGTCCGTGGCAGTCATGCCCGCGACGGCCGCGTCCACAACTACCCTTAGCCCCTCCAGCATTCCCCGGTCCGGGAAGTCCCTCAGTTCGATACCCGGCAGGTCGGTCAGAGCGGGCCGCACGTTAGCCGTTAGCCGTTCCTCGTAGCCCGTTAGCCGGGCCTCGTGGTCAGTAGTCAGCCACTCGCGCAGGGCCACGTAGGTGGCGACGACAGTCTGGCGGTCCATCTTCATCGACCGCCCGAACATTCGCGCGTGCTCGTACTCGAAGCCAATGAAGCTGTGACGGTACGCCATGTGCACCAACTCCTTGTTCGCCCCCAGCATCAAGCCAGAAGTGTTCAGGCCCTCGAAGTACTTGCCCCCGTAGGCCACTATGTCGGCGCCGCCCCGCGCATACAGGCTCAGCCTGTCGGTGGGGTACACCTGCCCGGCCGCGTCAACTATGAGCGGCAGGTCGTGGCTGTGAGCCAGTTCTACGAGCCTGCGGAACGGCACAATGTCGGTGCGCGTCTCCCGCTCGTCCGGGTCGTCGTACAGCCCCCCCGCGAGGTAGTGAATACCGGCCGTGCGCTCCGTAATGGCCGCCTCGATGTGCGCTTCGGTAGTCCCGTCCTGATCGCCGACCTCTACCAGCACGCCGCCAGGTATCGTCAGCGCCTTGTCATAGATGACCCGCAGTTGCCGCTGGATGATGAACTCGTTGGGCATGCCCGTCGTGTCCGGTATCTGTTCCATGCGGTCGGGGTGATTTCGGGTGATGCAGGCGGCCGCACCAAGAGCCAGAGCGGCGGCTGCGCCCGGCGTCACCATGGCTGCGGGCACGTCCAGCATCTCGGCAATGCGGTCGCCCGTCACCTCGACAAGCTCGCTCATTTTTACGTAGTCCCGTGCGGAATCGTCCATCGCCGCCCGAACCGCCTCCGACGGGTTGTTCCCGCCGATAGTCGTCGGGTGCCCGTGGGCGTTGATGATGGGCGCAATGCCCAGCTCTTTCATTATTTCGCTGCGTCCAGTCATGGCTTGTTACCCCTGTGCGAAAGCTTCAATAACCCGGAGATACGCGCCCTTAACGTCGGAGTCCACCGCGAATGGCGCTACCACCGGCAGCGCCAGTCCCAGGTCCCGTCTGCGTTCTATCTCCGCCCGGCACTCGGCGGCCGTACCCACTACTGCGACCTGGCTCTGCATCTCTGGCGAAATCGCCGCTGCCGCCGCGTCAGTGTCGCCCGCTTCTAGCGCCGACTGTGCCTTGTCCATCTCGGCGCCAAACCCGGTCGAAACGAAGAAATTCCGGTAGTAGGGGTGGGAAGCGTACCCGGCAATCTGCAACTGCAGGCTCTTACGAATGGCGGGCTCTTCGTCGCCCGTAATGACGGCGGTGCGCACATACCCGGCCACGTCCACCGACGCCGGGTCGCGCCCGGCATCTTCGGCCGCGCCGTGCAGCGTGGTGACAGACCCGGCGATGTACTCGGCCGACGTCCAGTTCAGCAGCACGCCGTCGGCCAGTCGGCCCGTTAGCGCGATCATTTTCGGCCCCAGCGCAGCTACGTACACCGGTGTGGACACGTCCTTCGTAGCTCGGCCCAGCCGCGCACCGGTCACCGAGAAGTGCTGTCCGCTTGCGTTGACCGTTTCACCTGCGATCAGGCCCTTGACGATGCCCACCGTCTCTTCCATACGCGCCAACGGTGCTGAGTAGGGGATGCCGTGGATGTTCGTAACGACCGGGCCGTGGCCTGTTCCCAGACCGAGTATGAACCGGTCACCCGAGACCGCCGCCATGCCCGTCGCTGACATAGCCGTGACGGCCGGGGTGCGCGAGTAGATGGGCAGAATGCCTGTAGCCAGTTTGAGCTTGTCGGTCGCGCCGGCAAAAGCTGCCAGTAGCGACAGCGCATCGCGGCCCCCACCCTCCGGCACCCACACCGACTCAATGCCAGCCGCCTCGGCGGCGACTGCGATCTCTATCAGGTCTGCCAGCGACAGCCGTGGGTCATTCTCAATTCTGAATCCGAGTCTATTAATCATGCGATTCAAAATATACACCCGGTCTTGCCAAGGCCCGTCCGGCCGGGCGACCAGACTGGGCGGCCAAGTGGCCACCCAAGTGGCCACCATTGGTATAATCCG
>CAVOCN010000004.1:0-16321 GCA_963694205.1 Dehalococcoidia bacterium
GGCCGGCTCTCCTCTCCCTCCTCCCTTGCCGGCACTGAGAGGTTAGGCAATTTTCCGGTCTAATGCGTAATAGTTTTATATACCTGCTGATCGTGGTGGCGGTAATCGCCATCTTCTTTACCCTTTTCTCCGACCCTCTTGGCGGGTCGCGTGAAATTGGCATCTCCGAGGTCATTCGTATGGCCGGTAGCGGAGAGCTTGAGTCCATCGAGGTCAGTGGGGATAACCTCACGGTGATCTCCGGGACCGGCGAGAGCCTCAGTTCTCGTAAGGAAGAGGGCTCCAGCATTTTGGAGCTTCTCGAATCCGCCAATATCGACCCTCTAATTTCCCGTACGGACGTGTCTGTTAAGGGGTCGAGCGGGCTGAGCAGCATGTTCGGGCTGTTGCTCAACTTCCTACCACTCATTATTTTCGGCGCCATTTTGCTGTTCATGGTGCGCCAGGCACAGGGCAACTCCAACCAGACGTTCAGCTTCGGGCGCAGCAAGGCCCGAATGACGATGGGCAACAGCCCATCTGTCACGTTCGACGATGTGGCTGGAGTGGAAGAGGCCAAGCAGGAACTCCAAGAGGTTGTTGAGTTCCTCAAGTTCCCTGAGCGTTTCTTGGCTTTGGGCGCAAAAATACCGAAGGGCGTATTGCTGGTCGGACCGCCAGGCACTGGTAAGACGCTTATGGCCAGAGCCGTTGCCGGTGAAGCCGGTGTGCCGTTCTTCTCTATTAGCGGCTCGGAGTTCGTAGAAATGTTCGTCGGTGTGGGCGCGTCTCGTGTGCGAGATCTGTTCGACCAGGCGAAGCGCAACTCACCGTGCATTATCTTCATCGACGAGATTGACGCGGTCGGTCGCCACAGGGGCGCCGGACTGGGCGGCGGTCATGATGAGCGTGAGCAGACCCTGAACCAGATTCTCGTTGAGATGGACGGCTTCGACACTTCCACCAACGTTATTGTCATCGCGGCCACCAACAGACCCGACATTCTCGACCCGGCGCTTCTAAGGCCGGGCAGGTTCGACAGGCGCGTGACGCTGGACAACCCCGATGTGAAGGGCCGCATTCAGATTCTCGCGGTCCACTCCCAGGGCAAACCCCTAAACGCAGACGTGGTCATGGAGACGATTGCCAAGCAGACACCCGGCTTTTCCGGTGCCGACCTTGCCAACCTCGTCAATGAGGCGGCGCTACTGGCCGCCCGGCTCAACAGGACCGACATAAGCCTGGACGAGTTTGCCGAGTCGATTGACCGGGTGATAGCCGGACCGGCGCGGCGCAGCAGGGTGATAAGCCCGCGAGAGAAGAAGATAACCGCCTTCCACGAGGGTGGGCACGCCCTCGTGGGTCACCACCTAGCCCACTCGGACCCGGTGTTCAAGGTGACGATTATTTCTCGAGGCCAAATGGGTGGCTACACCCGGTTCTTGCCAGAAGAGGACCGGACGCTGTGGACCAAGGCCCAGTTCAAGGACCGCATGGCGGCCGCTATGGGTGGCCGTGCGGCCGAAGAGATCGTATTTGGCGAGGTGACCACCGGCGCCAGTAACGACCTGGAGCAGGCGACCAACATTGCCAAGACGATGATTACGCGCTACGGCATGAGCGAAAAGCTTGGGCCGCGCACGTTCGGCAAGCGCGAGGAGATGGTTTTCCTGGGTAAGGAGATTTCCGAGCAGCGGGATTACTCTGAGGGCGTCGCCGAGAAAATAGATGCCGAGGTGTTCGACCTGCTCGACAGCGCCTACCAGACCGCTGTCCGGTTGATTACTACCCACCGGGGAAAGCTGGACGCGTTCGCCGAGTTCATCATTGAGCACGAGACCGTCGAAGGCGACGTTCTGCACAACTTGCTCTCTACGGGCCTGCCGACCTCTGACTCTGACCCAGACTCTGTCACTGGCTCTGTAGACGCCAGCCCCAGTCCCAGTTCTGGACCGGACGATTCGTCTTCAGGGCAGGACGACCCGCCCTCTGAAGAGCCGGAATCGCCCCCGGCCGCCTCTCCCGCGTCGGCTTAGTAGGCCAGCGCCAGCGCCGTTGCTGGCGCGAGGAGAGGCGGAGACGCCCCGGTGGCTAGCCCCTCAGCTTGGCGAAAGTCAGTTCGAGGGCGCTGAACACGCCGTCGATGTCTTCGTCGCTGACCAGGCCTAGATGGCCGATGCGGAAGATTTTTCCACTTAGCGACTGCTGACCCCCGGCGAGCACCACGTCGTGCTCTTCCCGCATTGTTCGCAGCATTTCTGCTCCGTTGATGTCTTCGGGCAGATTGACCGCGGTAATGGTGTTGGATGCGCAACTCAGGTCTGGCAGAAGGTTGAGGCCGAGAGCCGCCACACCTGCCCGCACGCGCTCTGCGGTGCGGACGTGCCTGGCGAAGACTTCGTCCAACCCTTCGTCCAGCATCATGTCCAGGGCTTTGTCGAGGGCGTAGTGCACCGACACGGCCGGGGTCCAGGGTGGTTGGCCTATTTCGAAGTAGCGCTTGTACTCGGCGACGTCGTAGTAGAACCGGGGCATGCGGGCTTCGGCGTGGGCGCGCCATGCCTCAGCGCTGAAGCTGAGGAACGCCAGTCCAGGGGGCACCATCCAGCCCTTCTGGGAGGCGGAGGCCATCACGTCCACGCCCCATTCGTCTGCCAATACAGGCACTGAGCCTACTGAGCTGACGCCGTCGACGAGCAGCAGCTTGCCGAACTCGCCCTTAACGACGGCCCCAATGGACGCCAGGTCATTGACGACCCCGGTGGACGTTTCGTTGTGCGTTACGAGTACCGCCGTTATGGACGGGTCGGCCTTGAGGGCGTCCCGAATCTTTTCCGGGTCGGCAGCCTGACCCAGCGCGAAACGCAGGACCGTGACGTCGGCCCCGTATACATCGGCGATTTTGGCGAAGCGGTCACCGAACGCTCCAACTGTGACCGCGAGAACGCGGTCGCCAGGTGAGAGGGTGTTGACGACCGCCGCCTCCATGGCACCGGTGCCGGACGACGACAAGATGTACATGTCGCCCTGTGTGGCATAAACGCTCTTTAGGCGCTCGGTCACTCGTAGCAATATCTCTTTGAACTCGGGGCCGCGATGGTTCATCATGGGCCGGCCCATTTCCTCTAGAACCTCTGGGGGAACGGGGATCGGGCCCGGTATGCGCAGGTTAGTCACTCGTCTCTGTCTCCTATGGCTCGACGGCCTCAATCAGTCTGGCAAACTGGCGCTTGCCGACCTTCAGGACGCCTTCGGTAAGACCGTCCGACGTTATGTTGCTCTCTAATACGGTACCGTCCAGGCTGACGGCCCGCTGTTCGATAAGGCGCTTGGCATCGGCACCGCTCCCGGCCAGACCGGCGTCTACTAGAAACGCGCTGAGGCGCTTGCCCTGCCTGTCGGCGAGCGGCGGGAGCGAAACTTCCGGCACGTCCTCGGGGGCCTGCCCGGCCTGCACGGTGCGTTCGAAGTTCGCTTGGGACTCGTCTGCTGTCGCTTCGTCATAGAACGTCATCACGAGCGTCCGGGCCAGCCGTTTTTTCAGGTCCATGGGGTTTGTCGCCCCGGCCTCAATGGTCGCTTTTATCGACGCCACTTCGGAGTCGGGCACGTCGGTCAGAAGCTCAAAAAAGGTGCCGACCAGTTCGTCGGGCAGCGACATTGTCTTGCCGTACATGTCCGCCGGTGGCTCGTCCACGCCTATGTAGTTGTTCAGGCTCTTGCTCATTTTTCGCACGCCGTCGGTGCCGGGCAGGATGGGCACGAGCAGGCAGTTCTGCGGGCGCTGGGCCATCATGCCCTGCAAGTCGCGGCCCACGAGCAGGTTGAACTTCTGGTCGGTGCCGCCGAATTCGACGTCGGCCTTGACCATGACGGAGTCGTAGGCCTGGAGCAAGGGATACAAGAACTCTGTGATGGCTATGGGCTTTTGATTTTTGAACCTCTCAGAAAAGTCTTCTCGTGCCAGGAACTGGGCGACGGTGAACCTGCTGGTCAACTCCACCACGTCGGTGAGGGAGAAGTCGGCGAACCACTCGCTCTGCCAGCGCACCTCGGTACGCGCTTTGTCGACTACCTTGAAGAACTGGACGAGGTAGGTCTCGGCGTTGGCCTTCACCTGCTCGGCCGTGAGCATGGGGCGGGTCACCGACTGGCCACTCGGATCGCCGATGCGGGCCGTCCAGTCGGCGATTATGAGCACCACGGTGTGACCCATGTCTTGGAATTGTCGCAGCTTGCGCAACCCCACCACGTGGCCGAAGTGGATGTCTGGGGCGGTCGGGTCGAAGCCCATCTTGAGCCGCAGCGGCTTGCCACCTGCGAGCAACTTGCGCAGTTCGTCTTCGCCGATGACTTCTACGACGCCCCTGCTTAGGGCCGAGTCGATGGCGGACTGGTCGTTCATATTGCTCTGTTCGCTCCTGTCTTGCGTTCGGCACCCAGTATGGCCCGGGTCTGGGCCACGTCGCGGTCGACCTGGCGTTGCAACGCTTCGACGGAGTCGAAACGCTCTTCGTCGCGCAGGCGCTGGACGAACTCCAGCGTCAATTGCGACCCGTACAGGTCGCCATCGTAGTCCAGGACGAACGCTTCTACTGTGCGCTCGGTCCCTTCGAATGTCGGGTTGACTCCGATGCTGGTTGCGCACGCCAGATGGCGGGTCTCTTCGCTGTCGGGGCCGTCAAAATCACCGGGAACATGCGCCCAGACGGCGTAGATGCCGTTGCCCGGCACTGCCAGGCCTTTTGGCGATTGTAGATTTGCGGTCGGGAAGCCCAGCGGACCGCCCCGGCCGACGCCTTTGACCACGGTGCCGGTGAGGGTGAAGTTGCGGCCCAACAGGTGAGATGCTTTGGAGACGTCGCCGTCAGAGAGCGCCTTGCGAACCCTGGTGCTGTCGACTCTGACGCCGCCATCGTCCAGGGGTTCAACTACCTCTACTTCGAACCCTGCCTCTTTGCCCATGGCCCGCAGGAACGCGATGTCGCCCTCGCGGCCCCGGCCGAGTGCGAAGTCAGGGCCTATTACCAGCGCCTTCATGTTTAACCTGTCGCACAAAAGCCGTACGAATTCGGCGGCCGGTAGCTCGGCGAGTTTCGCATCGAACTCCACGTCGATAACTGCATCGACGCCGGTGGCGGCCAGCATTTCGATGCGGCTGTCGACCGGGGACAAATACTTGGGCTCGAAGTCGGGCCGAAGCACCGATAAAGGGTGGTTGCGGAAGGTCACGACCACGGAGCGCAGGCCCCCAGAGCGTGCGTGCGCCATGAGTACGTTGGCGAGGTGTACGTGTCCGCGATGGACACCGTCGAACACCCCGACTGTAATGACGGAGCCGCGCTCGGCAGCCAGTTGTCCCGGTGGGAGCGTTAGCCCTTTAAAAGCGGTCTCTCCGCTTCGCTCTACGTGTTCTTCGGTCAAGGCCTCATCGCCTCGCAATTGGTCGCTTCGCTACCGGTAGCTGGTCAGCTACTCGTGGCGTTCGGCGTGACCACTTGCCTGATTGCTTCGGACCGCTCCATGAGGGCCGCGAAGTTCTCGAACGTTAGCGACTGGGCACCGTCGGACATGGCGGTGTCGGGGTTGGGATGCACCTCGATGATGAGGCCGTCCGCGCCCGCCGCCACGCTGGCGCAGGCCACCGGGCTGACGAGGTACCACTTGCCGGTGGCATGGCTGGGGTCGGCCACTATTGGTAGATGGCTCAGCCTCTTGATGACCGGCATGGCGTTGATGTCCATGGTGTTGCGGGTGAAGGTCTCAAAAGTGCGTACGCCACGTTCACACAGGATGACGTCTTCGTTGCCACCGGCCATGACGTACTCGGCGGCGAGCAGCCAGTCTTCGTAAGTTGCCGAGAAGCCGCGCTTAACCATTACCGGCTTGCGTGTCTTTCCGACCTGGTCGAGTAGCGCGAAGTTCTGCATGTTGCGGGCGCCTACCTGTATGACGTCAGAGTAACGTTCGACAAGCTCGACGTCACGCTCGGACATGACCTCGGTGATGACTGGCATGCCTGTCTCGGCGCGGGCCGTTGCCATTAGCTTGAGGCCGTCTTCGCCCATTCCCCGGAAGCTGTAGGGAGACGTTCGCGGCTTGAAGGCGCCACCTCGCAGCACCTTGGCACCGGCCGCCTGCACGGCTTTGGCCGTGGACACTAGCTGTTCTTCGTCCTCAATGGCGCAGGGGCCTGCGAAGACGCAGAACTCGCCGCCGCCGATTTTCACACCGGCCTCGCCGATGCTCACGACGGTGTCGTCGGGGTGGAACTCGCGGGCGGAGAGCTTGTAGGGCTTGGAAATACGCAGGACTTCGCTGACGCCGTCCATTACTTCAAGTTCGTTCTGAAGCTCCGGGCCGATTGACCCGACTACTCCGATGATCTGGCGCTCGACACCCTCAGAAATGTGTGCCCTGAGGCCGCGGTCGGTCAGGTGTGTCTTGACGGCATCGCGTTGTGCCTGGGTGCTACCGGTGGCCATGACGACTATCAATTGGAGGTCCTTCCATCGTTGTTCGTGTCCCGTTGGCGCATGTTGACCGCGCCTTTGAGGTACACGTTGTGAAGCTCTTTTGCCTGTTTGTCGGTGTTTACCAAAATCATCACCCTTATCGACCGGGACTGGCCGTTGGGTACCTGCATTTCCTGTGCGCACATGAGCGCCACGTCGGTCCAGCCCAGCCGTACCCTCGCGGCCATGGCGGGGAACTCGGCGTTCAGGTCCGTCGTCGCGGTGAACATCGCCGTGGCGATGTCATCGGTTTCGAAGTCGTTTTGGGCCACTATCTCTGTGAGTAGCTCCTCGGTGGCATCGACGATCGCGTCTTGTGTGTTGGAGTCGGCGGTCGTTGCGCCCCGAATGCCGCGAACTTTCATGACGATATCGTCCCCGACGTGGGCTCAGCACTGGCCCCAGTGCCGCCACGAAGACTGCGTACGTAGTCGCCCGCGACCTGGGCAGCGAGATGCGGGGGGGCTTTTCCTACAGCGTCGAGCATGGCGCTTGCGAAGACCGCCCCGTCGGCGAATTTGGAGATGTCATTTACGTGCTTGCTCGTTGAAACTCCGAAGCCCACTAAAACGGGCAGATCGGAGTGTGTTTTGATGCGCTTGACCAGCCTGCGTACACCCTCGGCCATTTGCCCGCGGGCGCCTGTAACACCGGCGAAACTAACACAGTATATGAAGCCTCCAGCACCCGCGCAAGCGGCCTTGATGCGCTCTTCGGTGCTGGTGGGGGCCAGCAGGGGAATGAGGTGCATACCGGCGCTTTTGCACAATGCCTGTAGCGGGCCCGCCTCTTCAGGAGGCAGGTCGGCGACTATGAGGCCGTCGGCGCCTGCACCTGCGGCGTCTTTAACGAAGCTCTCTAGCCCGTAGTGCAGGAACGGGTTCATGTAGCCCATTAGGACGAGGGGCGCTTGGATGCCCGAGTCTCGCAAACTCGTGACCGTCTCCAGGCATTTGCGTACCGTCACGCCGCCCGCGAGCGCCTGGGCGCTAGTTTTTTGAATGGTCGGACCGTCCGCCAGCGGGTCGCTGAACGGCACGCCGAGTTCCAGCATGTCGCCACCGGCCTCCAGCGCTGCCTTGGCCACTTCTATAGACACTTCGAGGTTCGGGTAGCCGATGCTGACGAACGGAGCTAGCGCGGTGGTGCCTGATGCCTTCAGAGCAGCCAGGGTGGTGTCGATACGATTAGTCATCCTATCGATTCTAAGCGAAACGGTCGGGAGAGACGGGCCCCGTGTCCAGTTCGGGCTCGGCGTGGGCGGCGATCTGGGACACCAGGCGGCCAGTGATAGGACCGAGCGTCATCCCGATCATGGCGTGTCCGGTGGCGACTACGAGGTTGTCCAGCGACCCTGGCCTGCCGATTATGGGGAGGCCGTCAGGTGTGCAAGGACGCATGCCGCACCAGACGTTATCGCCGTCGATGGGCGCGTCTTCGATGCCGGTCACGTAGCGACTGAGGCCTTTAACGATGGCCTTCACCCGCCGCCTGTCGATATCTGTGTTCAGGCCCGACAGTTCCAGGGTTCCCGCCATGCGCAGGTCCGGGCCCATAGGCGCTACGCCGACCCTGGCCTCGTGCGCCATTAGGGGGATGCCGGGACTCTTCGCCCCCTTTGCTGGGGTGACGGTGATGGAGTAGCCCTTGGCGGGCTGCACGGGCAGGCTGACGCCGAGTTGCTTGCCGATTTGAGGCGACCATGACCCCGCCGCCAGGACGACTTCTTGCGGCCGATAGCGCACGTTACCGGCGAGCACCTCAGTAATCAGTCGACCATTAGAGGACAGCGCATCAACCGAGAGACCCGACTCGATTTTGCCGCCCATTGCCACGACCGCGCGGGCCATGCCTTGCACGAAGCTGGCCGGTTCGAAGTTGGAGTCGGTCTCGTACAGCACGCCGCCCTTGATGCCGGGCTTCACCGTGGGTTCTATTTCCAGCACCTCTTCGGGTGAGAGCATGCGGGAGCCGATGCCGTGTCGCCGCATGATGTCGGCCTCTTCCATGCCCTCGGCCAGGCCGTGGTTGGAAGAGTAGAGGCCTAGCATGCCTCGTTCCATGTAGTGGCACTCAATGCCCTCTTCGGGGATGAGGTCTCTGTAGATTTTGGCGCTGGCCAACGTGAGGTCGGCGAGTACGGGCACCGACCGTTCCATGGGCCCTCTGCGGGCGGCGGCCTGGAAGCGCCACAGCCACGAGGCGAGGTCGCGACTGAGGCGCGGCTTTACGTAGAAGGGGCTACCGGGGTCCATTAGCCAGCGCAGGCCCTTGGTGATGATGCCGGGCGCGGCCAGGGGGATGGAGTGGCTGGGGACGATGAGGCCGGAGTTGCCGAAGGAGCTACCCGCCGCCACGCCCTCGCGGTCGACGATGGTGACTTCACGCCCGGCCTTGAGCAGGTAATAAGCGCTACAGATGCCTATGACACCGGCGCCTATGACGAGTACGTCTACGTCTTTTTGCTCGTTAGCCAGTTTTAGCTCTTGAGCCAAGTCACGTCTCCATGCAGGTCGGTGGCGTGAGGTGTTTCTGCGAAAGTGGCGTACTCGTTTTTGGAGTCTTTCAGTAGCCCATCGGCACCGTGGCCAGGATAGAAAGTGCCGGCAGGCTCAAGTACAAAGAGGCGTGACTTGATGCTTTCTACCAACTGCTTGAAAGACTCTGGTGAGCCGGACTTGCCGGGGCCTCCGGGGAACAGTGTGTCCCCGGTGAACAGGTGTGACTCGACGACGAAGCAGGTTGAACCGGGCGTGTGGCCGGGCGTGGCTATGGCCGTGAGTTTGATTGTGCCGGCCGTAAATTCGTCACCGTCGCGGATGACTATCTGGGGAGGTGAGGGCATGTCGCCGATGTCTCCTGGGCCGATGCCCGCGGGCGCACCCAGTTCAGGTACGACGTCTTGATACCCCATTAGATGGTCGAAGTGGCCGTGGGTTATAAGAACCGCCTGCACGTCCGTGCGTTTGGCCGCCTCGATAAGATTGTCGGCCTCGCCGGGCGTGTCGATGACGATGCTCCGGTTGGTCTGCGGGCAGACGAGCAGGTAGGCGTTGTTGTTGTAGGTGCCGCTGGGGAACTTGTAGAGCGTCAGGTCAGGCCCGGCGTAATGCGGCGCTGGGCCGCTCGTATCGGTGTTCAAGTGCGTTTCCTCCGCATCACTCCCTCGGGTCACTCGCCTGGGGTCACTCGCCTGAGCCTTTGGGCGAGCCTATCTTAATGGAAACTATGGGCGACTACGTTAATATTGTCTGGCCGTCGCCCCCTCCCGCGATTAGGGGGTGGATCGGCGATTCGGAGTAGACGGGGGTTCGATGAGCCAGTTTGGACTGACGGTCAAAAGTGATTCCGGTGGACACCGCGTCGAGGTTGAATGCAAGCACCAGAATGGCCTGATCTACGTGGTGCCCTCGGAGGCCAGCTGGGTGTGCACGGACGAGCTACGGCACGCCCACTCGCTGGCAGGGTTCTTCAAGGACCTGGTGGAACTGGACGAGCCCCGCGTTCGGGACGCCATGCAGCGGTGGGGAGTTTACTTCCGGCCGAGGCCGCTGGCGGCGGATCCTGAAGAGGCCGCCGACCCCGAAGCGCCCTCCGAGCCTGAAGCGGCTAAGCCTGATAAGGCTAACTAGAGGGAGTTACTCGGCCGGATCGCCGGATGAGTTGATGATTCGCTGAACGTCCGGGGCGGCAAAAACTTCGTCGTCGCCGGGCTCGGAGTCGTCGTTCGACCAGTCCTTGATCGTGCCCATGCTTCGCAGGTCTGCGCTGTTAGTTTCACCGGAAACTGCGCCCGCTCCGCTGCTTTTTGCTTTACTGGAGCCGGTTTTGTCGGCGTCTTGGCCAGATGGGCCAGCCGAAATAGGGAACGATACAACGCCTATTTGGGACGGGTGCTGATAGACCTCTCTGATTAACAGGGTAACGTCGCCCTCGTCCGTCTCTTTGAGTGCGGCTTCGTACCTGTTCCCCCCGGCCATTAGCCTGGAGATTCGAGCGCCGAGCCGTGGCTCGACCTGACCGAGACGAACGCCGTCCCCTGTGACCGCCTTGATGACGTTGCCGGTCGATTCCAACTCGACGGCGTCACCCGGTGCCATTCGCGTTGCGACATCGGGTTTACCCAGATTGACCAGCGGGACAACTCCGGACTTGCCCGCCTCTTCTCTTACTGCGGCTCTGGCGGCGGCCCTTACGGTGGCTCGGGGTGTGCCTGGCGTGCCGCTCTTGCGCCCAGCCCCTTTCTTCGCAGGCCCGGTGTTGCTAGAGAGTTGGCTGCTCAGGCGATCGAGGTTTCTGCGAGCAATGCGGTTGTGGGGCGACAGGGCAAGAGCCTGCTGGAAGGCTGCGATGGCTTCGTCGATGGCTCCGATTTCGGATAGGGACTTGCCCAGGCGGTTTTGGGCTTCGACGTCATCTGGCTGGTCGGCGAGGATGTCCCGGTTCGCCTCGGCGGCCTCGGACCAGTTGCCCGCGAGGGCCAGTTCGACCGCCCGCTTGGACTTGTCGACGCTTATCAGTTCTCTAACAATTGCGGCCTGTGCAGCCCTCATCATCGCGCTCCGTGGGTTTCGCTTCTGGGGTAAAAGTCGGCGAATGTTAGCGCATCGTATATGGGTCCGCAATGAATATTTCACCGTTGTCGCACCCAAAACCGAAGGGGTAACACCCACAACAGAAAACGGGTTCAGGCTGACGGCATGGTCGTTTTGATGCGTAGTAGGACCAGTCGCCATATGGCCTCGACCACTATTCCCAGGTTCATTTTGGACTCGCCGTACAGCCGGTTCGAGAACATGAACGGGTGCTCAAGCACTCTGTAGCCCTGAGACTGACAGGCGAAGGCCACCTCGGCCTGGAAGCCGAAGCCTTTGCAACGGAAGCGGCTCATGTCGAGCCCTCGGAGCGCTTCGGCCCTGAAACCCTTGAACCCGGAAGTCGCGTCACGGACTCTCAGCCCGGCGACCAGGCGAATGGAGAGATTTCCCAGTGCGCTTATTAGCACCCGGTGAATCCCCCAACCCTTCTCTGCCCCCGCTTCTGTGCCCGCTTTTCCTGTGTGACGGGCGTAGCGCGAACCGACGACGACGTCCGCCTCGGCCAGTTCGGCAAGCATGCCGGGTAGCTCTTCGACGGGGTGAGACAGGTCGGCGTCCATCTGGAATACGTAGTCGGGGCCGTTTAGAAGCGCCTGGGCGAAACCCTCTACGTAGGCCGTGCCCAGACCCAGCTTGCCGGACCGCTCCAGGACGCTGACGTGGCCGGGGTGCTGGTTGGAAAGGCCGCGGGCGATGTCTGCGGTGCCGTCGGGGGAGCCGTCGTCAACGACCAGTAATTGCAGGTCGCCGATGTCGAGCGAGAACAGGCGGGCCGCCAACTCGGGCAGGTTCTCGGCCTCGTTGTAGGTCGGCACCACGACGGTGATGTTGGGCCGAGCTGGCGGCGGGCCGTCGTGAATGTTGTCTGAGCCGTTAGCCATTGTTCGTTTTAGTATCGTCCCAGCGCAGAGTTTAGCCGAATTGCCAGGGCGTCTCTTAGCATCAACATTGCATCGATAACGGGTCTGACCTTGGAGTTGGGCTGGTGGTACCAGTCGATGGGAATTTCGATTACGTCGAGCCCGGCCCGAGACGCGAGGAACAGTATTTCCACGTCGAAACCGAACCCGGTGGAGCGCTGGAGGGGGAAGAGTTTTTCTGCGGCCTCGGCAGTAAAGCACTTGAAGCCGCACTGGGTGTCCTGGAAGTTTGACACCGCTACGAGGCGGACGCACCAGTTGAACAGCCTGCCCATCAGGTGCCTGGAAGCCGATTCACCGAACCTGCGCGCGCCCTCAATTTGACGGGAGCCTATGACTACTTCGTGACCTTGCTCCATTGCTTCAACGAAACCGGCTATCCATTCAACGGGCATGGCGAGGTCGGCGTCGCACATCATGCGGTAACGGCCCTTCGCCCCGAGCATGCCCGCCTTGACCGCGCCGCCTTTGCCGACGTGGGGGAGCGGCAGCAGCTGTACGCGTTCGTCGGCGCATTGGGGTTGCACGAGAGAGGCGGTTGCGTCGGTGCTGCCGTCGTCGGCGATGAGCACCTCCCAGGCGTAGTCCTGGGAGGTCAGGTAGGCAATTAGCTTGCGCAGCGAGTCATCTATCCGGGCCTCTTCGTTGTAGGCCGGGACGATGATCGAGAGGTACATTTTGCCGGCCTCTACCCGAGCTCGAAAGCTGCGTGCAGTGCCCGCGCCGCGTCTCCCACGTGTCGCTCTGAAACGATGCAGGTGATGCGGATTTCTGAGGTCGTGATGAGTTCGATGTTAATGCCGTGTTCGGCGAGGGCCCCGAACATGCGGGAGGCGTAGCCCGGCTCGTCGCGCATGCCGGTGCCGACGATGCTGACTTTCGCGAGGCCGCCGGTGCTAACGACGCCGCGGCCCGACATTTCTTCGGTCATTGGCTGCACTACTTCCAGCGCCCTCTCTAGGTCGGCGCTGGAGACGGTGAAGGTGAAGTCTGTAACCGCGTCGGAACCGGCGTTCATGACTATTTCATCGACGCTGACGTCGGCGGCCGACAGGGGCTCAAAGACCCTGGCCGCGAGGCCTGGCCGGTCGGGAACGCCGAGCATGGTTATTTTGGCAAAGCCCTTGTCGGTGGCAATGCCCCGGACTTTTTTCCGTACTTCGCCTACCTGGTTTTCGTCCACGTTTTCATCCATGATGTCCGCCCCTTTGTGTATCAGGGTGCCGCTGGTTTCGCTGAAACTGGAGGCGACGTAGGTGGGAACGTCGTACACCATTGCCAGCTCCACCGCCCGGGGCTGCATTTTGGCCCCGTAGCTGGCCATTTCCAGCATCTCTTCGAAGCCTATCTCGTCCAGTTTGTGCGCCGCTGGCACAAATTTTGGATCGGCGGTGTAGATGCCGTCCACGTTTGTGTATATTTCGCACCGTTCGGCCCCGAGCGCTGCCGCCACGGCGACGGCGGTGGTGTCTGAGCCACCCCGTCCGAGGGTTGTCACTTCCTGGTCGTCGGCAATTCCCTGGAACCCGGCGATTATGACGATGTTGCCGCTGTCCAACTCACGCCGGATTGGCGAGACGTCGATGCTGGATATCTGCGCCCGGCCGTAGCGGGAGGTGGTGTGGATGCCCGCCTGCCAGCCCGCGAGGGACTTGGCGGGCTGGCCCAATGCGTTCAAGGCCATGGCCGTGAGCGTGCAGGAGACCAGCTCGCCGGTGGAAAGGAGAACGTCCAGTTCACGCCGGTCGGGCCGGTCGTTGACCTGGAGCGCAAGCGCGGTCAGTTCGTCGGTACGAGAGCCCATGGCCGAGACCACTGCTACGACGTCGTCTCCACCGCTTCGTCGAGCCGCGATCCGCCTGGCTACGCGCCTGACGGCATCGGCGTCGGCGAGTGAACTTCCGCCGTACTTTTGTACAACCACTCCAGCCATGGGGATTGCCCGTTTCGACCGGCCGGAGCCGGTCTACGAGACCTCCGAGGTGCTGAGGGTCTGGAATGCGAGGGCGGTGGGCTTGGAGATGCGCACGTCACCGGTGATGCCGGACTTGTCGGCGGCGTCGGCCATTTCGTAGCCGACGGTCAGTTCGCGCCCGGCCGTGAGGGCCAGCACACTGGAACCGGAACCGGACAGGAAAACGCCCAGGGCACCGGCCGCACGGGCGGCGGCGAAGATGTTTTTCAGACCGAAGAACTGCTCTACCCTAAATGGCTGATGTAACCGGTCCTCTGTGGCGATGCGCAGCATGGACAGGTCACCGGTGGTCAACGCTCGTACGAGCAGTCCCACCCGGCCGAGGTTGAAGACCACGTCTTGCCGGTCGATCTTGGCGGGAAGGATTTCCCTGGCCTGTTTGGTGGGCATCGGCCGTTCAGGTACGTACAGCACGGCCCGTATCTCGTCTGGCACTGGCACTTCGGCGGTGGCGAAGTGACCCTCGGAAGGCACCACTATGCGGCAGCCGCCGTACAGCGCCGAGACGACGTTGTCGGGGTGCCCCTCTACCTCGACGGCGAGGTCGAGAAGCTGCTGCTCACTGAGCTCGGCCCCGGAGAGGGCGTCACCGGCTACCAGGCCCGCCACTATGGCGGCGGCGCTGGAGCCCAGGCCCTTGCCAGCGGGGATTTCGTTGTGGCACACGATGCTCACCGGGGGCGCCGCCTTGCCGGTGCGGGTGAACGGCAGTTCGACGCAGCGCTGCACCAGGCGGGCGTACATGTTGTCGGGGTACTCCGAGCCGTGCCCGTTGACTTCGTACGTCGTCCCGCTACCGGGCGGGAGAACCTTGACGGTAGTGGTGTTCCAGATGTCCAGGGCCATGGCCATACAGTCAAAGCCCGGCCCGATGTTGGCGGATGTGGCCGCCGTTTTTACGGTGATGTTTTCCAATTCACAGAGTCTCGCGACAGATAAATATGGGTCTTGTTTGTTGCCTGTTGGACCGGGTCCGGTTGGTCGAGCTAATCGCCCTTCAATTGAAGCGGTTATAATAACATGGTCGTCTCCCCCTGATACGCCACCGGGGGCATGAGCACCGCGTTCCCGCCCGTGCACGACGACTCCGAGTGACCCCTTCAGTAACCTTGCCGCCATGACGTTCGTAGTGAGCCTCTCGACCGTGCCACACCCTTCCTCAGTTGATTGAAGAAACTCTAGGTCTGCTCGATTGGCCTGTGATTCGGGCCGACCTGGCGCGACAGGTGCGCTATGGGCCTGCCAGGCACCGGGCGTCCTCACTCGCGCCGTCCTTCGACCCTGGCAGGGTCGCCGCGCTGCACGATGAGACCGCCCAGGGACGGCGCTTGCTGGATGAACTGGGAGACCTCGACTTGACGCTAACCGACGACCCGGCCCTCTCGGTTGGCAGAGCCGCGCTGGGCGGTGTACTGACCGGCGATGAGTTACTAGAGGTAGCCGCCGCCATAGCCGTGCAGGTCCGGGCGGCCCGACTTGGCTCGGCCTCTCTTGCCCTTCTTGCTCCCGGTTCGGTTCGTTCTGCTCGGTCCGTGCGCACGGACACGCTCGCTCCCAAATTGGTCGCCATGGCCGGTCGCATACCCGACCTCTCAGACGTTGAGTCGGACATTCGACGGGCCATTGGCGACCGGGGCGAGGTGTTGGACAGCGCTACGCCAGCGCTCCGACGGCTTCGGTCGAACGTGCGCAAAGCGTATGAGCACGTTACTTCGGCGCTGGGGAAGATAGTTCGCTCGGACCTGCAGTCGGCACTGCAAGAGCAGGTCATCTCCATGCGGGGAGACCGCTTCGTTTTGCAGGTTCGTTCGGATTTACGGCATCGGATTCCGGGCATAGTGCACGACGCGTCCAATACCGGGGCCACCGTTTACGTAGAGCCGCTGGCCACGGTCGACCTGGGAAATAGCTGGCGCGAACTGTCCCTAGAAGAGGAACGCGAGACCGCCAGGGTTCTGGCAGACCTCTCTGAAAAAGTTGGCCTGGGAGGCGATGCCTACATGTTGGGCTCGGAGCTAACAGGTGAGATTGACCTTGTTCTGGCTCGAGCTCGGTACGGGATTCGGTCCAAGGGTGTGACGCCTCAATTGCCAAGCGAACAAGGTCTGAGGTTAGTTGCAGCCCGCCACCCCCTGCTGGGGGATGAGGCGGTGCCCCTGTCTATTGAAATCGGGCCTATTGAAATTGGCTCTATTGAGATCGGCAGACATGAGAGGGCAGAAGACAAAGAGCCCGGATCTTCGGTGCTGCCTGGCTCTTGCGTGTTAGTGGTCACGGGCCCGAACACCGGCGGCAAGACCGTGGCCATGAAGACCGTCGGCCTGCTGGCGGCGA
>CAVOCN010000005.1:0-15611 GCA_963694205.1 Dehalococcoidia bacterium
CCGCAGTGGTACTGGTCGTGTTGCTTATCGCCCAGGTGCTCATAGGCGCGGCTAACCCGTGGAGCGGCTTCGGAGATGGCTGGAAGGCCATACATGTCGCAGCCGCCACGGCCACCTGGCTGACGGTGGCGGTGCTGGTTGCGCTTATTTACGTTAAGCGGTTCTCTAACGAGTCCGATGTGGACCCGAGCGCCGAACGGTTCCGCGGCCTGACGAGCCTGACCCAATGATGGGCGTGACGAGATTATGGGCGTGAAGAGATGACTGCCCACGTGTCGACCAGGGGCGGTTTGGTACGTGACTACGTTGCGTTAACCAAGCCTCGCATAATTTCGCTGCTGCTCATTACAGCGCTGGGCGGCATGTTTTTGGCCGCCAAGGGTATACCCGACGGGGCGACTATCGCCGTTGTGCTGGTTGCCGGTTCGCTTGCGGCGGGCGGCGCCAACTCAATTAACCACTACCTCGACCGCGACATCGACTACAAAATGTCGCGTACTCGCAAGAGGCCGGTCGCCGGTGGCCGTATAACGGGTCGGGACGCCATGTACTTCGGCGTGGCCCTGAACGTGGCCGCGTTTGTCATGCTGAGCGTTCTTGTTAACCCGCTCAGCGCCGGGCTGACGCTCGCCGCTACGGGCGTTTACGTGTTCGTGTATACCCTGGGCCTAAAACGCACGTCGCCGCATAACATCGTCATTGGCGGCGCAGCCGGGGCGTTTCCACCCATGGTCGGGTGGGCAGCGGTGCAGGGAGACGTCGGCATCGCGTCGGTGTACCTGTTCGCCATCGTCTTTTTCTGGACCCCGCCGCACTTCTGGTCACTTGCTTTGATGCTTAAGGACGACTACTCAGAGGCTGGCATTCCTATGCTGCCTGTGGTCAGCGGGGTGGATGAAACCAAGCGGCAGATCGTTTTATACGCCATGCTGCTGACCGCCCTGACGGTGATGTTCGTCGTTACCCGGGAAGTGGGTTGGATCTATGGCATTTCCGCCGCCGTGCTGGGGGTTGGGTACCTTTACTACGCCATTCGACTCATGTTGTCGCCCGGTATCGAACAGGCGAAGCCAGCCTACCTGTTCTCGCTAGCGTATCTAACCCTGCTATTCGTGGCGGTGATGGTTGACGCCTCGGTACTGTTCTAAAGGCCCGTGGTCCAGCCTCCATAGAGCCGGAGCATGGGCTACGGCTGGCTATAGACAGGCATAAATTGACATTGTGAAATGCTTGACTAGCCAAAAGTGCTCTGTTAGATTTGCTTACCGTCGCGAGGGCAGTTGTCACTCTCGTGTAACGACCCTGTCAAGGGTCGGTTAACCGCCCCGAATTAGGAGTTTCTGTTCCCGCGTGATGTCGATTTTTAAGCTACGCCCGTTAGCTGTTATAACGGGATTGGCCTTGGCACTCGCTGCGGCCTGTTCGGACCCCCACCCCCAGTCGACGTTCGACACCCATGGGCCGGTTGCGGCCTCACAGGCGAACATCTTCTACATCATCATGTACGCGGGTCTGGTGGTGTTCATCGGAGTGATGGCGCTCCTCATCTACACCACCATCCGGTACCGTCGCCGATATAACGACAAGGACCCGGAGCAGATTCACGGCAACAACACTCTTGAGATTGCCTGGACCGTAGCCCCGGCCCTGTTGCTGGTCGCCGTAGCGGTGCCCACCATCCAAACCCTTTGGAACAACTCCATTTCGCCCGAGCCTGCGGCCATGACGGTGCACGCGACCGGGAGCCAGTGGTGGTTTGAATTCGAAATTGAGGAACTCGGGGTCGTTACGGCCAACGAGCTCCACATCCCAGTCGGTGAGGTCATCAACTTTGTACTTGAGTCGACCGACGTCATCCATAGCTTCTGGGTGCCCAAACTCGCAGGCAAAGTCGACATGGTGCCCAACAACACCAACACGACCTGGTTTAAGGCCGACGAAGCGGGCGAGTTCTTCGGGCAATGCGCCGAGTTCTGCGGCGAGTCGCATGCAAACATGCGCTTCAAGGTAGTAGCCGAGTCGCGGGAAGACTTCGATGCCTGGGTGGCGGCGCAGCTCGCAGATTCTGTGGTGCCTGTCGACCCCCTCGTACAGCAAGGCCATGACCTGTTCATGTCAATTGAGGCGGGGTGCTGGGCGTGCCACACCATTCGCGGTAGCGCCAACGCATTTGGCCAGGTCGGCCCCGACCTGACCCACTTTGCCAGTCGTCGGCACTTGGCGTCTGGAATTATGGAAAACAACCACGAGAACCTGGTTCGCTGGCTCACCGATCCCAACGACGTCAAGCCGGGCAACGTAATGTCCAGAGACGCGGCCGTATACAACGACCCCGATCAGGCGCTCTCCGAGCCCCAGGTCGCTGCTCTCGCGGCATACCTTAGGAGCCTGGAATGACGAGCCTATCGGTCCCCATGATTAAGCGTCCGGTCCACCCCGTAGGGGCGTGGGGTTGGATTACGACGATCGATCACAAAAAGATCGGCATCATGTATGGGATCACCGCGTTCATTAACTTCCTCATCGGTGGCATTGAGGCCATCATCATGCGGGCGCAGCTTTCCGGCTCGAACGCCGACATAGTCAGCCCCGAGGTCTTCAACCAGCTGTTCACCATGCACGGCACGACCATGATCTTCCTGGCGGTCATGCCGTTGGGTGCAGCGTTCTTCAACTACCTGATCCCACTGCAGATCGGCGCTCGCGACGTCGCCTTCCCCCGGCTGAACGCGTTCAGCTACTGGGTCTTCCTGGCCGGTACGCTAATGCTGCACCTGAGCTGGTTCATGGGCGAGGCCCCAAACGCCGGCTGGTTCGCCTACGCACCACTCACATCGACTGCGTTCAACCCGGGCCACGGTGTGGACTTCTGGATTGTGAGCCTGCAGGTGCTGGGAATCGCGTCACTTGCGGCCGCGTTCAACTTCATCGTCACAATCATCAATATGAGAGCTCCAGGCATGCACATGATGCGCCTGCCGCTGTTCACCTGGATGACGCTTATAACGGCCATACTTTTGGTACTGGCCTTCCCTGTAATTACCGTGGCCTTGCTCGAGCTACTGTTCGACCGCAACTACGGTATGAACTTCTTCTTCACCGCCGCCGGTGGCGACCCGGTTCTGTGGCAGCACCTGTTCTGGGTGTTTGGTCACCCCGAGGTGTACATACTCATTTTGCCAGCCATGGGCATTGTGTCGGAGATATTGCCCACGTTCTCTAAAAAGCCGCTGTTTGGCTACTCCACGGTCATTCTGGCGGGCGTAATCATCGCCTTCATGGGCTGGCTGGTGTGGAGCCACCACATGTTCACCGTCGGGCTGGGGCCGATACCCAACACCGTGTTCACCATTACGACAATAGCCATCGCCGTGCCGACGGGGATCAAGATATTCAACTGGATATTCACCATCTGGAAGGGTTCAGTCGAATTTAGAACCCCAATGCTCTTCGCCGTCGGCTTTATCGTCACGTTCACCATTGGCGGCATAAGCGGCGTCATGCACGCCATGTCGGCCTCCGACGCCCAGCAACAGGACACCTACTTCGTCGTCGCCCACTTCCATTACGTGCTGTTCGGCGGCGCGATTATGGGCATTTTCGGCGCCCTTTACTACTGGTTCCCCAAGTACTCGGGCAAGATGTATAACGAGGGTCAGGGCAAAACGCACTTCTGGCTCATGTTCATCGGCCAGAACCTGACGTTCTTCCCCATGCACTTTTTGGGCATGGACGGCATGCCTCGCCGCATCTACACATACGGCGCGGACATGGGCTGGACCGAGGTTAACGCGCTTCAGACCGCCGGGTCTATCGTCATAGTCCTGTCCGTCCTGGTGTTCATGAAGAACTTCATCCAGAGCTGGCGCTCTGGCAAGCAGGCACCGGGCGACCCCTGGGATGCGAGAACCCTGGAGTGGTCGATTTCATCGCCGCCACCCGAATACAACTTTGAAGAGATTCCTATAGTGCAGGACCGTGACGACTGGTGGGCCCGCAAGCGTGGGCTCGTTCCCAGGATTGCACCCTCTGGAGCTTCTGGTGACGGACACGGTATTCACATGCCGCAGCCATCTTTCTGGCCGCTGGTCGCCGCCATAGGCATATTCGTTGGTGCCTGGGGGGTTATCTACAGCGTTCCGGTGCTGATAATCGGAGCCGGAATTATGATCTTCGGCGTGTATGCCTGGTCCTTTGAACCGGTCAATGACCCAGAATCTGAAGCCTCGACCGCCTCGGGCGATGCGAACTAACCGAGCGATTCGAATATGACTACTGGAGACGAGATGGCCCAGGCGCCCACTACCCCCCCGGCGGTAGTTCACCAAGAGGAACACGAAAAGACCACCACGGGTCTGAACCACAAGAAACTGCTCATGTGGGCGTTCCTGGCTTCAGACTGCATGTTCTTCGGCACCCTCATTGCCACTTACCTTGTTTACAAGGGGAAGAGCAAAGTAGGGGCGCTCCCGGAGGACGTGTTCAGCATTCCGGTGACGTCGGTGAGCACGTTCGTGCTGCTGATGAGTTCCATGAGCATGGTGCTGGCATACGCAGCCCTACGGCGCGGGTCGCTCAAGGGCTTCCGCATCTGGCTGCTCTCGACCATTCTGCTGGGCTCGACGTTCTTAGGGTTCCAGGTGTTTGAGTTCTATGAGTTCGTCAACCACGAAGTAACCATCGACTGTCACGAGTTCGCAGCGAACCCCGATGGCTTCTCCCCGTTTGAGGCGGGCATAGCCGGTGACGAGTGCACCGAGGGCGTGGATGAGTACGAAGGTACCCACGGTCTGACCCCGAGGACGAACCTGTTCGGCACGACGTTCTTCACCCTCACCGGCCTGCACGGCACGCACGTAACGATCGGCGTTATTTGGCTGCTAGGCCTTTTCTTCTACTCGTTCAAAAAGGGCGCTGTCACGCCTGCCCGTCACCTCGATACCGACCTCGCGGCGCTTTACTGGCACTTCGTCGACGTCGTGTGGATCATCATTTTCCCCGTTGTTTACCTATTCGGAGTGTTTGAGGGGTTCCCCACTTAGGCGATGGCAACCGAACAGATGACAGACGACCATACTCTTGCAGCGGGGCCCAATGGGGCCGCCGAGGGGTCTCACAGTGAACACCCGACCCCGCTGACCTACTTCAAGGTGGCGATGACCCTCGTGGTTCTCACCATTTTGGAAGTGGTGCTTTTCCTGATAGACGCCCTGAGTTACGGGATTATCCCCGTAATCGCCATCCTCTCGATTGCCAAGTTCGCACTGGTGGGTCTGTTCTACATGCACCTGCGCTTTGACCACCGGTTGTTCTACACCATGTTCGTGGTCGGGTTGTTTCTTGCCCTCGGCGTGGTCTTCGCAATCATGGGCCTGTTCAGCTGGTTCGACGTATAAGCTGACCGGCCCGGCTGGAGCGCGTTTTGCCTGGTAGTAGCCCGGTCTGGAACCACTGGCACGCCCACCCGGACGTGATTATCGGCCTTGCCCTGTTGCTCGGGGCCTATCTCTACGCCGTCGGTCCGATGCGCGTACGGCGCGGGCTGACCGAAGAGGTACAACCCAGGCAGGTGGCGATGTTCACCGGCGGGGTGCTGGTTATCCTGCTGGCTCTTACCTCGCCGCTGCATGAACTGAGCAACAATTACCTGTTCTCTGCTCACATGATTCAGCACGTGTCCCTCACGCTTATCGCGCCCCCGATGCTGCTCGCAGGTACGCCTGGCTGGGCGATAAGCCCATTGTTGGGTATCAAAACGGTCCGTGTAGTGGCGAGGGTGCTCACTCACCCCGTCGTGGCGTTCGCCGCATTTAATTTGATGTTTTCGTTCTGGCACTTCCCGGCGCTCTACTCCGGGTCTGTCAACTTCCGCGGTGTACACATTGCAGAGCACCTGGCTTTCATGGTTACCGGCGTCATGGTGTGGTGGCCACTTATGAGTAACTCGACAGAGCTGCCACGGCTGTCCGAACCCATGAAGATGATCTACTTGCTGGCAATGTCCATTGCCCAGATACTGGTCTTCGCCCCGATTACGTTCTCCCAGCAACCCATCTACCAGTTCTACGTGGACGCTCCTGGGATTTGGGGCATCAGCGACATGGCCGATCAGCAGGCCGGTGGCCTCATCATGAAGGTCGGCGGCGGTGTACTATTCATGACCATGCTGGTGGTAACTTTCCTGCGGTGGTTTGCCCGGGAAGAGGCCGAGAGCGTACGAGAACGCGAAGAAAACAAGCGCCGTGCACTCGGGTTGCAACGGGCACAGGCTCGCAACCGCGGCCGGGCACACCAATAGACACTCGCATTAAGTTACGGAGAAAACGATGAATCCAAACCAGATGAAACTCGCGATCCTTGTCCCGATAGTTTCCGTCCTCATAGTGGCGGTGATAGGCGGGGGGCTGGGCCTGATTTTCATCGGCACAGGCAAAGCCGGTGCGGGCGAGTGGGGAGCCGTTATCATCGGCCTCGCACTCGTCGTCTTGGTCCCGTTCGTGGCGTTCTTGTTCGAGCGCATGGCCGATAAGGGCGCAAAAGCCTAGACAGTCGGCCTGCTAGCGTCAGCCCTGCCGGGGTTAGCCAATACGGGTCCGGCCCAGTCGGCCCACACTGACCCGGGGAAACGAGGGTATGCGGTGATGTGGTGTTGGTGGAGGAGGCGCGAGGCGCTAATAGGCCTCGCTGCGGCCTTAGCAGCCCTGGTATTGGCAGCATGCGGCGGCTCTGGGACAACCGGGGGTCCGTCGCCCGAGAGCCTATCTGGCGAATTCAGGGGCACCACCCTCAACCCTCCTCAGCGTGCCGCTGACTTCACCTTCACTGATCAGTTCGGCGACGAGGTATCCCTGTCCGAACACAGGGGCAGCGTCGTCATCCTCACGTTCTTGTATACCTATTGTCCGGACGTGTGCCCGGTCGTTGCCAGCCACCTGACCGACGTGCACGAACTGCTGGCATCCCGTTCAGATGGCGGTGAAGACGTCTCGATAATAGCGGTGAGTGTCGACCCGGAACGGGACACTGTTGAGCGTGCTCACGAGTACTCCAGGCAGTACGGAATGCTCGACGAATGGACGTATCTCGTCGGTGGCCAAGAGGAACTGTCTGAGACCTGGGCCGACTACTACGTAGCACCCGCCCCACTGGTAGCTGACTCGCTCGAGGCAGACCCCCTGGATGGTGAGGGGGCAGGTGAGGGGTCAAGCGGCGGGTCGGTCGACTCGCTCGCTGAGCAGATCGCCGCTGCCTACACAGTTAATCACCAGACGCCGGTCTACCTGATAGATCGCGATGGAATGATACGCACGCTCTTCACGTTGCCGTTCGACCCCGAGGACGTGGTGGCCGACGTGCGTACGCTTATCGACTAGGCACCGTTTAGGCCTCGGTCACGGGGCCAGACAAAAAGAGAGGCCCGCCTATTGGCGGGCCTCTTAATTAGCTAAAAGGACGGTTGCGCGTTGCGGCTAAGCGGCAGCCAGCTGCTCTTTGGCCTTGTCGACCACCGCCTCGAAACCAGCGGGGTCCAGCATGGCCAGCTCGGACAGCATTTTGCGGTCGATGGCGGCACCGGCTAGTTTCAGTCCGTGAATGAGCTTGCTGTACGACAGGCCGTTCAGTCGCGCCGCTGCGCCAATTCGTACGTTCCATAGCCTGCGCATGTCGCCCTTCTTCTCTTTGCGGTGAGCGTAGGCGTATGACAGGGCGTGGAGCATGGACTCGTTCGCCTGGCGGAAAAGGTTGTGTCGGCCTGCGTGGTGACCCTTGGTCAGCTTCAGCAGTTTCTTGTGACGGCGGCGCTTGGTGACGCCTCGCTTAATCCTGGTCATGTGTTCTCTCTAGAGTGTGGTGTGGCTAAACCGCCAGGGCGTCGCCCTGGCAATGAAGTGCGTTGTTAAGGCAGGCCGTTGGGGAGAAGCTTGCGTATTGTCTTCTCGTCGGCCTTCGCCACCGGCAGCTTTTGTCCGTACATCCGTTTGACGTTGGATGGCTTCTTGCGCCGAAGGTGGCTGCGGTGCCCCTTCATGCGGCGAAGCTTGCCGGTTCCGGTAATGCGGAAGCGGGCGGCCGCTCCCTTGTGAGTTTTAAGTTTGGGCATTTGTTATTAACTCGCTGCTAGGGAAGGCTCCGACTCGGTAGCCTTGTCCGGATTGTTCTTAGCCGGCATCAGTATCATCGTCAAAAAGCGGCCCTCAAACGACGGGGCCTTCTCTACCAGTGCGTCTTCTGTAAGCTCGTCGGCCACGGCCTTGAGTACGCTCATGCCCACCTCTGGGTGGGTAATTTCACGACCTCGGAACATGACCGAGACCTTAACCTTGGCTCCTTGACCTAACAGTCTCTTTACGAGCCGGGTCTTGGCGCTGCGGTCGTGAATGCCGATGCGGGTCTTAAACCGCACTTCGCGCAACTCATTGGTTGTCTTGGACTTCTGTAGTTTTCGGGCGGTGCGGTCCTTGCGGCTGGCCTCGTAACGGAACCGGCCGTAGTCCATTATCCGGCACACGGGCGGCCGCGCAGACGGAGCTACCTCAACGAGGTCTAGCCCCCGGCTTTCGGCCAGGGCTATGGCTTCAGATGTGACCATAACGCCCAACTGTTCGCCCTCTTCGTCGACCAGCCGGACTTCCGGAATTCTTATGCGACCGTTGACTCGATAGTCTTTAGCTATGTTGTGGCCCCCGGCTCCTGTGCCGCTTGTTCTTGTTTTTTACGCGATTTCGCGCGAATGCAATATTGTCCAGGCCGTGCCTGACTACCCTCGACTATAGCATACGGCCTTAGGCCCATCAACACGGGGCGCAGGGGCCATAACGAAGGTGCGCCAAATCGCTTTTGCCCATACCTGCATCGAAACGATAGTTGGGTAGGAGGCCGCTGAACCATGTTGAGCCCTGAGATAAAGAGATGAAGCCTGAAATAACCATATATGGGGCATCTTGGTGTCCGTACTGCGTCCGCGCCAAGAAATTTCTTGCCGAGATGCGCACGCCGTTTGAGTGGATAGATATAGATGACAACCCGCACGTGCTGCCTTTCCTCGAAAAGGTCAATAACGGCAACCACACCATACCCACCATCGTGTTCGGGGACGACACCATCATGGTCGCTCCCACCAATGCCGAACTGGCCACCAAAATAGGGCTGAAGCCGAAGGCCAAACGCGAGTTTTACGACCTCATCGTCATCGGTAGCGGGCCTGCAGGCCTGTCAGCCGCCATATACGCGGCTCGGGAAGGCTACGAGACCCTCGTCATCGACGCCGCGGGCGTCGGGGGGCAGGCGGGAATCACCGACCGTATCGATAACTACCCCGGTTTCCCGCAGGGCGTCGGCGGGGCGGAGCTAGCCGAAGAGATGGCCAAACAAGCCCGGCGCTTCGGGGTGGAAATACTGCAGGCGCAGCCCGTCAACTCGCTCAGCGACATGCAGATATGCAAAGTCGTCAAAACGGCGAGTGGGGCCGAGTACTCCGCCGAGGCGTTGCTCCTGGCCACCGGCAGCAAGTACCGCAAGCTGGACGTACCGGGCGAAGACGATCTTATCGGCAAGGGCGTCCACTTTTGCGCCACCTGCGACGGCCCGTTCTATAAAGACCGCGAGCTTCTCGTCGTCGGCGGCGGCAACAGTGGCGTCGAAGAGGGCCTGTACCTGACCAAGTTCGCGTCCAAGGTAACCATCGTCGAGTTCGACGCCAAGCTGCGGGCGAGCAGGGTGCTGCAGGAACAGCTGGACAACCACCCAAAGGTCGAGGTGAGGCTGGGCACCACCGTTAAGGAGTTCAACGGCAACGGCAAGCTGAGTTCGGTGACCCTGCAAGATGTCGCCACGGGCGACACCGAGGTTATTACCCCCGGCGGGGTGTTTATATTCATCGGCCTGACGCCGAACACCGGGTTCGCCAAAGACTTCGTGGACCTGGACCAGTGGGGCTTCATAGAGACCGGCAAGACTATGGAGACGAGCGTCGCCGGGGTCTACGCCGCCGGGGACGTCCGCGCGGGCAGTACCAAGCAGGTGGCGGCCGCAGTTGGGGAAGGCGCTACCGCCGCCCTGATGGTTAGAGGCTTCTTAGAAACGACCCAGGGCAGCCGGGGCTACAAGGGCGACGAGTAGTCGGCGCTAGCCCCGGGCTGTCACCTCGGCTGTAATGCGTTCGACTATTTCGTCGATCGGCGTCGCACCCAGGTCTTCGCCCGAGCGCAGGCGCACAGCCGCCTCGCCAGCCTCTGCCTCTCGGTCTCCCACGACCAGCATGTAGGGGACTTTCTGCTTTTGCGCGTTGCGTATCTTCGCGCCCATGCGCTCGTTGCCGGCGTCCAGTTCGGCCCGCAGCCCGGCCCCTGTCAGTTGTTCGACTATCTCGCTTCCGAATTCTTGGTGCCTGTCCGCTATCGGGATTATGACGGCCTGGACCGGCGCTAACCACGTTGGAAATGCGCCGCCGTAATGCTCAATGAGCACGCCCATAAACCGTTCCAAAGACCCCAACAGAGCCCGGTGGATGACGTATGGCTGGTGGCGATCCCCATCCTCCCCGACGTACTCCAGGTCGAAGCGCGCTGGCAGGTTGAAGTCGAACTGGCAGGTCGTTATCTGCCACAGTCGTCCGATGGCGTCGCGTATGTGCACGTCGATCTTCGGCCCGTAGAACGCTCCGCCGCCCTCGTCGAGCGTGTACTCAAGGTTGCGCTCGGTCAGCGTCTCGCGCAGCGCCTCGGTGGCCACGTCCCACTGGGCGTCGTTACCGACTGCTTTCTCGGGTTTAGTGGCCAGCATTACCTCGAAGTCGGTAAAGCCAAATGCGGTAAGCAGGTGGAACGTCAGGTCCAGGACCCCGTTCACCTCGGCCTTGACCTGGTCCTCACGGCAGAATATGTGGGCGTCGTCTTGCGTCAGGCCGCGAACTCGCAGCAGGCCCGCCAGCACGCCGCCGCGCTCGTAGCGGTACACCGTGCCCAGCTCGCCGGTGCGAATGGGCAGATCTCTGTAGCTTCGGAGATCTGTCTTGTAATACGTCATGTGGAACGGGCAGTTCATGGGCTTGAGGTAGTAGTCTTGCCCGTCCATTTCCATTGCCGCGAACATATTGTCGGCGTAGAAGTCCAGGTGCCCGGAAGTTCGCCACAGGTCGGCCTTGCCGATGTGTGGGGTGTAGATGATGTCGTAGCCAGCCTTAACGTGCTCGGCTCGCCAGAAGTCCTCAATCAACCCGCGAATGCGGGCGCCCTTGGGGTGCCAAATTGCGAGTCCTGGCCCGACCTCTTCAGATATGGAGAACAGGTCCAACTGGCGGCCCAGCACCCGGTGGTCGCGCTTCTTCGCCTCTTCAATGCGTGTCAGGTGCGCGTGCAGCTCATCTTTCGACTCGAACGCCGTGCCGTAGATGCGTTGCAGCATCGGCCGCTTCTCGTCGCCGCGCCAGTACGCCCCGGCCAGGCTGAGTAGCTTGTAGGCCTTTATCTCGCCCGTCGAAGCAACATGGGGCCCGCCGCACAAGTCTTCGAACTCGCCGTGCGAGTAGGTCGATATAGCCTCGTCTTCGGGAATACCGTCGATGATCTCCAGCTTCAGCGGCTCGTCGGCGTTCATCTTCTTGGCCACGTCGCGCGGGTACTCGGCGTACACGAACGGCAGGTCTTGTTTGATGACGGCTCGCATTTGCTTTTCGATCTTCTTCAGTTCGTCCGGCGAGAAAGTCCGGTCGGTGAGGAAGTCGTAGTAGAACCCGTCGTCCGTCGGCGGGCCGATGCCCAGCTTTGTGTCCGGGTACATGCGGGTGACTATGTCCGCCATGACGTGCGCTGCCGAGTGGCGCATGCGCTTGCGTAGTTCTATTAGCTCTGGGTCGGTTTTTACGGCCATGTACTGGTTCTCTTTATTGCGCTGAGGCTTTTACGTTAGGGGACTGCGTGTCCGGCCATTACGCCGGTGCACACTTCGTCGTCTACGGCGACCTGTCCATTAACCAGTACGTAAGGTATGCCCACCGGGAACTGGTGCGGGTCGTCGAACGTCGCGGTGTCGATCATCGAGTCGGGGTTGAACACCACCACGTCGGCGAAGTAGCCTTTCTCGATCCGGCCCCGGTCGGTCAGTCCGAACCGACGAGCCGGGTTATCGGTGACGCGCTGAACCATCGTCTCCAGGCTCATGATGTCGGGCATTGAGCGCCTGAAGCGACCGAGGAACCTCGGGAACGTGCCGTAGGCCCGGGGGTGAGGAAGCCCACCGACGGGAATCTGGTCGCTGCCCACCATGTAGTCGGGACGGGCCAGCAGTTCCATCTGGTCTTTTGCCAGCAGGCGGGTTATCCCCACGCTAATAGGCGGCGCGCCCCTGAACCCGGCGGTCAGCCCCTCGGCCAAAAGTAGGTCACAGACAACGTCGCCCGGTGTCTTGCCCTGCATGCGAGCGACATCGAAGAGCCCCATTCCCTCAAGCTCTGGGTGCTTGGGCAGGTTCGTGAAGACCATCTGGTCGAGGGGCCGCACGTTGTAATCGTTGATCGAGTCAACCATGCGCTGACGCTCGGTCGGGTCGCCCAGGCGCTTGAGGATGGCTTCGGTGCCGCCTTCCTGCGATGCCGAGTCCAGCGTCATAAGCACGAAGCTGGAGCCTATTGGGTAGGGGTACAGCTCGAGCGTGGAGTCTACGTCGCCCTTGGCCGCATCCACCGGGGCAATCTTCTCGGCGGCGGTCATTACGCCGACGTCTTCGGGGTTCGTGCGGAAGTGCGAGAAGTGCACCTTAATGCCCGACCGACGGCCGATCTCCAGAGCTTCTTCCACGCCGCCGCCGCCGAAGCCGCGCTCGGTGTGCACGTCGCGCAGGTGGGTGACGTACACCGCGCCCGCCTCGTCGGCCGACTTGCACAGTTCGATCAGCTCCTCGGTGTTGCTCCAGGCGTTGGGGAAGTACGACATGCCGGTAGAAAAGGCGGCCGCGCCCTGCTCGACCGATTCCCGCACCAGGCCCTTCGCCTTGTCCAAAGCGGCGCCCTCAAGAGGGGCGTCGGTGAAGCCCACGGTCGAAATGCGAATGGCGCCGTGAGCCACACAATAAGCCGTGTTGATGGCGCATTTCTTGTGGTAGTTGCCCCTGAACGCCGTGACACTGGACATGTCCAATTCGCCGGGTGGCCGCCCGAGAATGCCCGACAGGTACTGGGCGTACATCTGGTAGTTTCCCGACGACATCGGCGCGTAGGAAAGGCCGTCTTGTCCCAGGAATTCCGTGGTGATGCCCTGGCGCAGGCCCGAAGCATGCTGCGGGTCGTTAAGCAGCGCGCCGTCGGAGTGGGCGTGGGTGTCAATGAACCCTGGCGAGACCACGTGCCCCGTCGCATCTATCGTGCGCTTTGCTTCAGACGCCGACAGATCGCCTATCGCCTCAATCCTCTCGCCGGTAATCCCCACGTCGGCCGAAATTGCCGGCCCGCCGCTGCCGTCCACCACCGTTCCGCCCTTAATCAGTACGTCAAACATTCAGTCCTCGTGCGTTAAAAATTTACTGGAATAAAACTAGGAGACCGCCTCCAGGCGTGCCCGAATCTGGGCCCTTATCTCCTTAACCCTCGGCAGGTTAGGGAACTGGCCATTCTCCTCCGCTTTGTCGTAAAGCTTGTCCCCGTCGGCGAAGACCTGCATGACGCCCCCAACACCGGGCGTCAGGGTTATCGCTACGTCGGAGCCCCCCTGGGCGAAAATTTCGGTAGCCATCCAGGCCGCCGTGCCGTGGTGGCTTCAAGGGACGCAGTAACGAATCTCCACGTTTACTTTGGCTATGGGCTCGGGCATATTGGTCTCCTAATTTAGAACCTGAGTTTAGGTTAGAGGGACTTGGCGGCCTGCCGGGTCGGTATTTTTCGGGCCACGTCCGGGTTGACCAGAGACATAGGGTACATGCCGTTCAGTATGCGGGCGGCCTCCTCGCCCAGCCGGGTCCTGCCCGCCGAGTTCGAGTGGTCCGACGCGCCCGCCGAATGGGGCGTGACGATGACGTTTTCCATGGCCAGCAGCGGGTTGTCGGTCGGGGTGGGCTCGACCTCGAAAACGTCCAGGCCCGCGCCAGCTATTTCACCAGCGTTCAGGGCCCGTATAAGCGCCGCTTCGTCTTGTGTTGGCCCGCGGCAGGTGTTGATGAAGTACGCCGTCGGCTTCATGGCTTTGAACAGGTCGTCGCTCGCCAGGCCCTTCGTCTCATCATTCAGGGGCACGTGCATCGAAACGTAGTCCGAGGCTGCGGCCAGCGCCTCCATCGAGTTGACTCGCGTCACCTCGTACTCCTCGGCCACCCAGGGCTCCAGGTACGGGTCATACACCAGCACATCCAGCCCGAACGCTTTAGCTTTGCGGGAAGTGGGCCGCCCGATGTTGCCAAAGCCGATTAGGCCGAGCGTCTGGCCGTAGATGCCTGGCATGGGGAACAGGTTGCGGTTCGTGTCGCTGTCCCACGATCCTTCGCGCGTCACCTTGTCGAGGGTGTGCAGCCGTTTGCCCAGGGCCAGCAGGAACATGATGGCGTGGTTGGCCACCTCGTCCGAGCAGTAGCCTGCGCAGTTCGTGAGCATGACGCCCATGTCGGTGGCCGCCTCGTCGTCAATGTGGTTGAAGCCGTGGCCAAGGCTGACAATGGCGGTAGCGTCGCCCATGGTCTCGATGACCGCCCGACTCAGCGGGACCACTTCGTCAATGACGAGGTCCGCGCCCTTCACAGCCTCCATAATTTCGCCCTCAGACGAGACGATGTGCCGTTCGAACTCGTGGTCCACGCCCGCTAGCTGCTCCAGCGTTAGCGAGATGTCGGACTCGTTGGGGGATATGTATGCGACTTTAAGCTTTGCCATGAACTCTCTCTTTTTTTGGCTTTCTCCGGCTTAAGCTGGCTTTTCAGGCGCCCAAAAGGCGCGAATAGTCCTGTCGCCATCGCTCGGCGAACGCGACTTCGTTGTCCCGGTTCTCGTAGTGGGCCGAATCGTCGGCCGGGTTGTTTCTATACCACTCCACGGTCTCTGCCACCCAGTCGGCCAGCGGGGTCACGTGCAGGCCGAAGTCACGCCGGGCCTTGTCTATAGACATGACGTACGGCACGGGAATGGAAAACGGGTCGTAGCTCCAGTCGGACCACGGCAGGCCGGAGCGCTGGTCGCAGGCGTCGGCCGGAACGGCAACCGTGTTCAACTCGGCACCGCAGGCTTTTGCAAGAACCTCAAGGTAGTGCCGCTGAGTCGGAATCTCGCCCTGGCAAATGTTGTAAACGTTGCCTGCGGCGTTGGGCAAGTCCATCGCGTCAATGAACGCCCTGGCAATGTCGTCCCTGAAACCTATACGAAACACGTTCGAGCCCCCGTCCCGTAACACAATGGGCCGACCGTCCTGCACGCGCTGCTGGTACCACCAAAAGCGCAGGCTCGGGTCTTCTGGGCCCATCGTTGCGGGCACACGCATAGCCACCCAGGGGAAGTCGCCCGCCTCTGAAAGGTAACGCTCAATCTGGCGTTTGCCCTGGGCGTACTCGTGTTCACTGTCGTCGTACGAGTAGGGCACAGTGGCCGAGTCGACCGATGTCTCAGAAATAGGGCACTGGGCCGTCAGGTCGATGAACTC
>CAVOCN010000006.1:0-15601 GCA_963694205.1 Dehalococcoidia bacterium
GCTGTCGCGGGCCGGCCGCTACCAGTCCGGCTCAAAGTCGTCGGCGTCGTTGTTGGTGAGCCGCTCTTGGCCTGTCCCGTCGGCGTTCATCACAACGATCTCACTATCGTCGTCCAGGTGAGAAACGAACGCGATGCGTTGGGAGTCGGGCGACCAGACGGGTTGCTCGTCTCGAATGGTGTTGGCGGTAAGGCGCTCTGAATTCTTGCCATCTGGATCAATCGTGTAAATCTCGGCATTCCCATCGAACTCCGAAACGAAGGCGATGCGGCGCCCGTTGGGCGACCAGGCAATGTCCGACTCCCGGGTTTCGTTGAAGGTCAACTGCTGAACTTCCTTGCCATCGGCGTTCATGACGTATAACTCGGCGTTACCGTCCCGCAGGGAAATAAACGCTATGCGCTTGGAGTCCGGCGACCAAATCGGGTTTATGTCGTTCTCGGAAGTCAGTCGCTCTTCATTCACCCCGTCCGGGTTGCGCTTGTAGATGCCCACGGCGTCCCCCGAGTGAACGGCGAACAGCAGGTCCTTGCCGTCCGGCGACCAGGGACCGACCTCGTCTGCCTCAACCGCAGTCAGGCGGGCGGGGCGATTGTCTTCCAGTTCGGTGGTGAAGACCGTGCTCTTACCGTCTTCCTCAGTCAGGTACGCGATGCGCGAACCGTCCGGCGACCAGTGGTGGTCTCGCTGCGACCCTTCGCCCTGGCTCACCCGGATGCGGTCCTTGGTCTCGCCCGTCAGCTGAATGGTCTCGACCAACGTGCGGCCGTCCTGCTCCGAGATGAATGCGATTGCGGCCTTGTCGGGCGAAAGTCTGGCCCTGTACTCGTCCCGCGACGAGAAGGTCAGATTGGCCTCTTCGCCGCTCGCCAGGTCTATGGAATAGATGTCCCGGTTGCCATCCCTATCGGAAGTGAACACCAGTCCCGGTTCCTGTGCGCTGCATGCGGCGAATAAGACGAGTGCCGAGAGCAAGCCGACGACGAGATAGCCGCGCCGCGTCGATTGCACGCGGCTGCGCGCTAAATGAAAGGGGGCGAGGCGATAAAAAGAAGAGGAGATGCTCATACGACCAGAAATCCTGATGGACGTATCCTAGAGTTGGAGCCATGGTCGGGCAAGGGTTTTAGAACCGTTTTTAAGACAAAGTCCGAAAAATTACAGCCTTTTTGCCCGGCCGCGAACAAAGCTCCGGGGCGCGTTCGAAGGCAACTTCCACGCCCTGCTCACGGCTGGCACCGGCCAGATGACTCGCGAGGCCAGTTTCGGCACCTCGACTGACATACACGTTCGGTTTTGGGCCAAAGTGGACTCGTTCGAGGCGGGGGACTCTGCCAGCTGCTCGGTCAGCCCCGACGATGCGGTTTATACAGTCGTTCGTACCTGGCAGGACGGTGAAGACGACAACGTCTACCGCTTCGAGGACATCGACGTATGGGACACGGTCTCATCGACCACATCACTGTTCTTCCGATGTGACGCCAACATTAACGCTGTCGGTGACCTGTTCTACATCGACAAACTGACCGTCGAGAGTCAGTCAGTTCCCGAGATCATCGTCGAGAACTCCGACTCCAAAGGCCCCGGCGGCCTGTTCGTAGACGGCAGTCTCATAACAGGCGGTGCCTACACAATCGAGTTCAGAAACGACTCGGCTGCCGACCTCGTCGCAGAAGCCTACGCGACAGACGGTGCCCTGAGCGGAAGCTGGGTATACACCCAGGCGTTCCGCGATTACCTCATCCGCGGGACAGCCGAGTCATCGACCATCAGCGCATTTGTCAGGCAGTTCCCTGGCCGAACAGACCCGGTCACAACACAGGAAATTTTCATCCTCAGCTGGGACGAGCCCTAGATGCGGGCTATTTGACGCCAGCTACCAGCCGATGGCGTAGCAGGCGCGCCTGGGGTCCGCACCGGCGCTCATAACACCCGTCTCGAGGTCCCTCACCGTGATAGTGGCGCCCATGCCACACACCGTCGCCCGCACCACCTTGTGGCCCATCACCTTCAGGTCGTAGACCGTGTCCTGCGACACCCCGTCTTCGGCCGAGAGTTGCCCCGGCAGATATACGTGGGGGTAAAACGAGTTGGGCACGCTGTCTGTGGCGAATCGAGCGGCCTCAATCGCCTCCTGTGGGTTCATGCCGAACACGAACGTGTTGAGAATTAGCTGCAGGTTCGCCTGCGCCTGGTGGTCGCCTCCCGGGCAGCCAAACGTCATGACCGGCTCCCCGTCCTTGGTCGCCAGGTAGTTAACCAGGGTCGTTCGGGGCCTCTTCCCCGGTGCCAGCGCGTTGGGGTGCCCCTCCTCGAAGTTGAACATCTCGATACGGGTGCTAAGAGCGAACCCTACCTCCGGGAAGAACACCGACTTCGCGAACGAGCCGCCAGAAGGCGTTGAGCAGGCCATGTTCCCCTCGGCGTCCTGCACGGCAATGTGCGTGGTGCCGTCGGTAACGCTGTGTCCGTGCGCCTGATCTCTCGTGGCCGACGCCGTAGGGCGTTCGGAGCCACCCAGTCCCGGCTCTGGGGTACTTGGGTGCGGCAGTTTCGCATCGATTAAGCCCGCGCGCTCGGCCGCGTATTCTTTCGACAACAACCGATCCACGGGGATGTCGGAAAAATCTGGGTCGCCGTAATACGCCTCCCGGTCCGCCAACGTCAGCTTCAACGCCTCCACCACCGTGTGGATGTACTGGGGTGAGTTGTGGCCCATGGCCGCCAGGTCGAAGTGTTCAAGAATGCTCAGCGTTTGCAGCAAAACGGCACCCTGGGTCCACGTTCCCTGGGCATGTATCTCGTGCCCGGCGAACGTTGTGCTCAGGGGCGTCTCGGTGCTGGACGAATAGCCGGACAGGTCTTGCTTAGAAAGCACGCCTCCAGATGCATCGACACACTCGACGATCTTGTCGGCCACGTCGCCGCTGTAAAACACGTCGCGCCCTGCCGCCAACCGAGCCGAGCGGTCCCCGGCAGCGGCCTGTTCCCCTTCGGCCATCGCCCGCAGCACGGCACCCAGTGCTGGCTGCTTCAAAATGCTCCCCGGACTCGGGAGATCCCGGTCGTCGAAAAACACGTCCCAGCCGCCGGGGGGGTAGTTGTCGAACTGGTCCCGGGTGGTGTCCGAATCCAGAGCGTCGATCATGTATTCGTAGTTGGGTATGCCGTCCTCTGCGTACTCTATGGTCGGTGCCAGCACATCGGCCAGGCTCATCGACCCGTACTCATCGAGAATGGAAACCAGGGCGTGAGCAACGCCGGGCACGGTGAACGAAAGCTGCGCCTGCATCCCCGGTCCGGTCGGAATCTCCTCCAGCCCCAGGCCTCGGTAGAACTCTATCGTGGCTTTGGCCGGTGCCACGCCCTGGCCAGAGACCGACTTCAGGTCGCCAGACGCCTTGTCGTAGAGCATGAACACGCTCTCTGCCCCCAACGAGTACGACGCGATGGGCTCAATTACGGTAGCGGCGAAAGTGGCTGCGACCATGGCGTCGAAAGCGTTGCCTCCGGCCATGAGCATTCGCATGCCCGCCATCGAAGTCAGGTAGTGCCCGGAAGAAATGACCCCTCTTGTCGCGTGAACCACCGGGCGCCCGGTAGGAGGCCTTGATGCGGCACCCTGCTCCATCTGATAGCTGCGTTCCTCAGTTGACACTCTCATCCTCCTCCTGATCCTAATTGGCTACTCATGTCTGGCTGTAACCGGCCGTACTATATCGGCCTCGTCCCGTTCGCGGCCATGGGCCCGCTAGGTGAAACTCGGGGTTGTAGCATTTGTGCCACCCTTTGACCCGGATTGCGCTCCGAATTAAACTGCGTGCCATGCCCGCCTTAATGGCCTGCGCCTGTTGTTGCAAGAGGACCGCTATTTCGGCTTAATTCCTATCTGGAGACCTGCCGTGAGCGCACCCTCGTCTGTCTGGCGGGGGTGTTTTATTGCAGGAACATACGTATGAACACATCTAAAACATCAAACAATCGCACCGGGTTAGCCGCCACTACGGCAGACGTCTTCAGCTTCCCCAACCCGGTCAACGAGATCGCGGCCCGCGGGGTCGCAGCGATGGTCGTGGCGCTAACACTGGCCACCATATTCGCCGACCAGTGGTGGCTGCTCGCCATCCTCGTCTACGGGTTTGCAGCCAGGGTCACCACCGGCCCGACCTTGAGCCCATTGGGGCTCATCTCCACCAGGGTGCTGGTCCCGCTACTCGGCAACCCGTCAAGGCCCACACCCGGCCCGCCCAAGCAGTTCGCCCAGGCCGTTGGCCTCGCATTCTCGGTGACGGCCCTGGTGCTGTTCTTACTGGTGGACTCGTCGGTGCCTTACCGGGCCGTACTCGGTGTGCTGGCCGGTTTCGCGTTCCTTGAGTCGGGAGTTGGTTTCTGCGCCGGGTGCTTCGTGTTCGGCTGGCTTATGAAGTGGGGAGTCATTCCCGCGTCGATCTGCGAAGAGTGCCTCCTCTACGAGCCTGCCGCCGCGTAAGGGCCGCTGCCCAATGGCCGCCGCGTAGGGGCAGGCTACCGTTCCAGCCAGGCGTTTCCGTAGTATGGGAGCGCGAACAAACCGACTCCCTTAAGGTCGTTCGTCGTCGGCAGCATATGGTCAAACGTGCCCAACAGCACCGTCGTGGCGTGTTCATACCTCAGCCGGTTGATCTGCCTGACAATAGCCAGGCGCTCCGACTCGCTCGTCTCAAGCGCGTAGCTATTCCGCAATTCAATCAGGCCATCGTCCTCGACGACGAACCGGTTACTGCTGCTTATCGTCGGGTCGGTCAGCGGTGAGCCGCCTCCCCAGTGTCCGTACCACCCAACAATCGCACTGTAGTTAGATATCGACTGGATGAGGCCGCCAAAAGTCTGGTAGCCGGGAGACACTTCCTCCACGGTGAACCCGGCGGCTCGTAGCGCATCGGCGACGGCTGGCACCAGCGGCGCGGTCCAACCCATGTCCGCCGGGCCGAGGACCACAACGCTCTCCCCGTCGTAGTCGGAGTCGGCCAGTAGCCCTGCGGCGCTGGCTAGGTCGCCCCCGTAAAGCTCGCCGCCGTCGCGGACATCCAACGGGCCGTCGCACCAGTAAACGGCGGCGCAGGTTGCCCACATCTCTGGGTCGCCCATCCCTGCCATCGCGGTCTGTACGTCTATGGCGGCCTGGGCGGCCAGTCGCGCTCGAACATCCCCGAAAGGTGCGGCGGCGGGGTTGAGGTAGACCACTGACCTGTTGCCCGGTCGGCCCAGCAGCACGTTTATCGCCGGGTCGTCTTGCAGATTGCCGTAAGCCGACAGGTCTGCACCGTCGATCACGTCGACCGTCCCCGCCTGCAACGCCGCGACCTGGAGAGCCGGGTCGTTGATTTCTACCCACGAAATCTTGTCAATCCAGGCGATCTGCTCCCCTGCGTATCCACTGGTGGGTTCGGGCCGGGCGGCGTAGTCACGGTACCGTTCAACGGTCACGCTCTCGCCGAACTTCCAGCCAGCCTCGGCATATGGCCCGGTACCAATAATCTCGTTTACGGTGCGTCTCGGCTGCCTCAACGCTTGCCCCCTGGGCATCACATAAGGGGTCAGGTACGGCTGGCCCAGCAGGTCAATGAAGCTGGGCAGCGACTCCTGGAAAGTGGCGATAATGGTGGACTCGTCCGGCGTCTGTAACCAGCGACTGGCGGCGAACTTGCGTACAATGCCCGCCTGTGTCGAGCCGGTACTCTTCCACCGGTCCAGCGACATCCGCACGTCCTCACTCGTAAGAGGAGAGGCGTCGTGGAACTTCAGTCCCTCGCGCAGGTTCAACGTATAGCTGAGCCCGTCCGAAGATATAGACCAGTCCTCTACCAGCACAGGCTCAGTTTTGCCGTCCTCATTCCAGCGGAAGAGCGACTCGAAAATATGAGAGCCGATCGCTGCCGAGTGGTACTCGCTGGCTATAGTGAAAAAGCTTGTCGTCACCGGGTCGAGCCGTATCACCGGGCCCGTCCAGGCAACCCGGAGCGTTCCGCCAAACCGAGGCTGACCGGGTAGCGACGGGGCGGGGCTGGTGAAGACAATTATCTCCAGATTTGCGGCGTCTCGCTCCGGCCCATCCAAGGGCGGCAAGTCGTCAGATGTCGCGCCCAGCGCCGCTTCGGTAAACGGCGGCGGTATCTCACCACCGGAGCAGGCAGTACCCAGGCCAACCACAGCGGCCACCCCAATTACAGCGGCCACGAGGAGAGCAGACCGGGCTATCGCCCCATTGAACCAGATGGCGAACCTCGGGAAACGGCTATCGAATAGCAAGGAGTCGGCCCTCCTGCGTGGAAACGTAAATCGTGTCCCCCGCTACTACCGGCGTTGACACTACCGAGCCACCCAGCCCGCGAATCTCCCACAGTTGTTCGCCCGTCGCCCCGTTCAGGCCGTACAGTCGCCCCTGCTCGTCGCCCAGAACCACCGTGTTTCCAACGACCGCAGGCGAGCCGAGCAACTGGCCCGCGGTACGGAAGCTCCAGACCTCATCGCCGGTGAGTGTATCGACGGCGTACAGGCGACCGACCGTGGCGGGTACATAGACCAGTTCGTCTGTCGCCACAGCCGTACCCATCGGGCTACCACCCGGCGGCGAGAAACCCCATACGAACCCTTTCTGGTTGTCCAGTTCAGAAGTGATGCCGTACCACCAGCCGTAGAACTTCAACTTAACCAGTGCTTTTTCCAGCGGCAGCGTGCGCTGGTGCCAGTCGATAGACCTCAGAATGCCCGCTTCGTCCCCTATGTAGACGCGGTCTCCCTGAATGCTGGGCGAACCGCCGACGAAGTCCAACCGGTAGTCAAACCGAAGCTTCCCGGAGTGGGTCTCGACCACGTAGAGCTTTCGATCATGAGCGGTGAAGGCGAGCACGTCCGCCGAGACCGCAGGAGAGGCGATGATCGAGTCCCCGGCGTGGTACTTCCAGCGAACCCCGCCGGTCTCCGCATCTATGACGTAAAGGAAATTGTCGCCCGACCCTATGTAGACAATACCGTCGAGCACGGCGGGAGACGAGAATATCTTGTTCCCCGTCTGCACCGACCACTCCTGCTCGCCCGTATGGCGGTCCAGTGCCACGACACGGCCGTCTCTGAGGCCTACGAAAACCCTGTCGCCCGCCACCGCTACCGCCGTTTCGATGGTCCCTGCCACGCCGTACTGCCACAGCAGCTTCCCGGTCTCGGCGTCCAGTGCCACCACGCCCCTGAGCCCGGCGGACAGGTAAACAGTCCCGTCCACCACGGCCGGTGGGTTAGGCACCTTGGTGCCCATTTCGAAGCTCCAGAGCACGTCTCCGGCTGGCATCACTCCCCCCTCGGAGTGATTGCCGCTGTGCAGTGGGTCGCGCTGGAACATAGGCCAGTCGGTCGATGCCGCACTAGCCGGAGCGGCGCTGACCAGGCTTTGGGGTGCGCTCATAAAGCGGACGAAGCCGTAGTACTCGGCCGTCTGCCACAGGCCCAGGCCGACAATTACGAGAGCGACCATTCCGAGCCGCATCCTGAACCGTCGTTGTCGCCTCTTTTTACGTTCGACGAGAACGTCTCGTCCTGCCTGTGCAGGGACGGGGGAGAGGTCACTCAGATCCCGAATACAGCTATCGCACCGGTTAGTTCCCAGGGCGTTCGCCTTCAGACAGGTGGGGCACAGCAGCACCTGCTCGGCGGTGTCGAGATCGAATACGGATCTATCGCTCATCATTTAAGTCTACGTGCCCGAATACCCTAAAAAACAGGGAGGGCTTCCGGTTTGGGAAGCCCCCCTATCGAAGTCGATGCTTTTTGCCTTGTGCTGGCTGGTCAGACTAGCTGGCCCCGTCAACTGACGGGGGGCCGGTGCTGCGCCCAGGGCCGGGTGCGCTCCAAGGCCGCAGCCAGGGTCACTAGGGTCTCTTCTGCCCCCCGCTTGCCCACCAGCTGCAGGCCTATGGGCAGGCCGTCTGCCGAAAAACCCGCCGGTATGCTCACCGCGGGCAGCCCGGCCATATTAATTGGGAAGGTGAACGGGAAATAGCCCCACCACGGGTCCACCTCTTGTCCGTCTATCTCGGTAACCGTGTCCAGCGGGCCCCCCGCTTTGAACGCCGGTACCGACAGAGTTGGCGAGGCGACCACGTCGAAGCGGTCGAGCTGCTCTTCAATGCTGGCGCGAATGCGGTCCATGTGGCCCAGCGCCAGCGCGTAGTCGGCGCCAGACACAGTTGCGCCGTGCTCTATCGTGTTTCGCGCGTAGTCGGTCAGGTCGCTGTCCAGCAGCGAGCCGTACGCCGTGAAGGCCATCGCCCCGAACAGCGTGTGGAAGGGGTCGAACGGGTTATCCAGCACGAGGTCCGAATCGGCGATCGTGCACCCCGACTCAACAAATCCATGAAGCGCCTCACGGCAAACGCGTGTCACTTCTGGGTCAACCGGGGCGTATCCATAGTCGGGGCTCCAGCCAATGCTGAGCCCTTGCGCCCCACGGTCGAGAGCCCCAACAAGGTTCGGCACGGGTTCGCGCATCGACGACGGGTCGCGCCCATCGTGGCCCGCCATGACCTGGAACAACACCGCCGCATCCCGCACCGTCCGGGTCATCGGCCCGGCCTGGCTGAAATGGTTTGCCGCCGGGGCAATATTCGCTCCAGAGTACTTGGGTACGCGTCCCTGTGTCGGCTTTATACCGAAAATCCCGCAGAAGCTGGAGGGTATACGAATGGACCCGCCGCCGTCGCTACCCTCGGCCAGCGCACACAGCCCGGCCACCGTCGCCGCTGCGGCCCCGCCTGAAGAGCCTCCAGTTGTCCGGTCGGGGTTCCAGGGGTTACGGGTGCCCTCGCCAAGTTTGTTTACCGTCACGCCCAACAGACCGAACTCCGGAGTGTTCGTCTTGCCCAGGATGATCGCTCCGGCATTGCGGATGCGCTCCACCGCGATCGAATCCTCTTTCGGTACCCGGTCCTTAAAAATGGCCGAGCCGCCAGTCGTGCGCAGCCCCTTTGTTATCTGCAGGTCCTTAATGGAGATGGGCACGCCGTGCAGTGGGCCCAAGTCGTCGCCCCGAGTTACGGCCTCTTCGGCTTTACGGGCGGCATCCAGCGCACCGTCGGAGTCGACCGTCAGGTACGCGTTCAGAACCGGGTTCAGCTTCTCGATCCGGCCCAGGTACAGCCTCGCCAATTCGACTGGCGAAATCTCTTTTGCGGCGATCATGTCTCGCAGCTTCGTCGCGGGTGCGAATGCGAGGTCTGTGTTGGCGGCGTCGTTATCGGTCATCCGACTACTCCTCGGTAACTCGAATCCACTCTCTAGTACATAGAGGTCGCGCCATCGTATGTACGGTCTGTGGGAGTGTCAACGAGCGCCGGTGCGACGGGGTGGGATGGTATGATTGAACCTGATTTCCCCATGACTTCCCCCCTTATAGCGCCCACGACTGCAACGGTCCGCGTTATGTACTGGAAAGAGATTCCCGTGCAGGTACAGGCCGAGGACGAGACCGGCAAGGTCTCGCTCATGCTCAACCACCGCTTCCAGGAGGGCGCCGACGCCATAGCCATGTTCGACGGCAGCTACGGGACCGACGACTACCTCGACGGGTGGGGTTGGACCGAGCCGGTCGAGGTGGGCACGAGCGCGCGCGAGGCCGCGTCGACAGTGGCGGAGCGGTACAACCAGGGCATGCCCGAAGATTTTGTAGCGAGGGTCAGGGACCTACACAACGAAGGCATGCGCGACCCCACGCCCGGCGCGATAGACGGTTGGATCCAATGACCACAGAAACAAAAAAGATGACATTTCTTGAACGCCTCGCCGAGGGCACCACGCTCATAGCCGACGGTGCCACCGGCACCTACCTCCAAGCGAGAGGCCTGGAGCCGGGCGGTGACCCGGAGGCGATGAACGTAACCGAACCCGAAACAGTCCGGGGAATGGCCGCTGACTATCTCGCTGCGGGTAGCGAACTGGTGCAGACCAACTCCTTTGGTGGCAGCCGGTTCATGCAGGCCAAGTACGGCTACGGAGACCAGGTCTCGGAACTCAATCGCCTCGCTGCCCAACACGCCCGTGGCGAAGCAGATAAAGCGGACGGACCGAGATACGTCGCGGGCTCAATGGGCCCCACCGGCGAACTGATCGTGCCAGTGGGTGAAACAGAGCCGGACGACGTTTTCCAGGCCTTTGCCGAGCAGGCCAAAGCGCTCGAAATGGGCGGAGTCGACGTCATCGTCATCGAGACTATGATCTCCGTCGAAGAGGCCAAACTCGCCGTGCGCGCGGTGAAAGAGCACACGAACCTCCCCGTCGCCGCCCTCACCACGTTCGACAAAGGCCCACGGGGCTACTTCACCATGATGGGCGACACCCCAGAATCCGCCGTGGAGGCGTTGAGTAAAGAGGGCGCCGACATACTGGGCACCAACTGTGGCAACGGCATCGACGTCATGGTCGAACTGGGCGAGCGGTTCCGGGGGGCGACAGACGGCCCGGTGTGGTTAAACTCCAACGCTGGCATCCCTTTGATCCGGCAGGGACAACTCATATACCCGGAGAGCCCCGAACAGATGGCGGTGGGCTTCAAGAAACTCTCCGAAATGGGAGTCGAAATCATCGGCGGTTGCTGCGGCACAACACCTGACCACATAAAGGCTTTAGCACAGGCGGTACGAGGCTAACGGCAATGGTAATGACTGGCAGAGAACCCGTTTCCGAGACGCTTGCCCGGCTGGGCGCATGTCTGGAACTAATACCCATCGACCCGTACGGTGACGACATCACCGTGGGGTTCTTCGAAAAAGACGGCGTCATCACGGTCTGGAGCTTCAGCCAGCGCCCCGGCACTCAGGAGCGCCTTGCACAAATTCGCGACCGCGCCGTCATGCTGGCCGGCCTGGATTCCGTAGAAGGGCATCCGACCCAGTTCCGCTTCCCCGGCGGCCAAATTTACCGGAGACCCCTCAAGTTCCTCGCCCGTCAGGCGGTGGAAAAGTCGCCTGACACTCCTGCTCCCAGTGGCCGTATTCAAGTCAAAGACCTCAAGAGCGACATGATCCTGTTCACCACTCCCAGCGATGTGGACGGCCGCTGGACCTACGCAGTTGACGGAGAAGGCGAAGCAAAACGACCCGAACTGCGCATCAGGGCCACCGTCAAGGGCATGGAGCGCTACGGCGAAATGGAGCGGGTGGGCGAAACCGAAGTAGCCTTTCCCTGTGGCAGCCGTTACGACGGGCTCGTGCGTGTCCTGCTGCCGTACGCCCGCAACGTCACCGGCACCGAAGACATGCTTGAGGCCTTCGACTCCCGGGGCCAGATGACAACCGGCTCACTCGGCTTCTCCCAAACCTAGGTGCAGCGGGAAACTCAGAAACCATGAAATCTCGCGAGCGAGTATTGGCGGCCCTGGCGGGCGACCCCGTCGATCGCCCGGCCGTCATCAACCCCGGCTCCATCATGACCGTGGAATTGATGGACCTGACCGGGGCCGCGTTCCCCGACGCCTGCCGCGACCCCGAGTTGAACGCTCGCCTGGCCGCTACCGGTTTCACCGATCTGGGCTTCGACAGCACCTATCACCACTACACCATCGTGCAGGAGTCCTCCGCCCTGGGCTGCAAAATCCAGTGGGAGCAAAAAGACAACTGGCCCACGGTAGTAATGAGCGAACCCATCTGGGACCACCCCGACCAGATAACAATTCCGCCGGGGTTCCTCGAACACCCCGACACATTGTGCGTAACGCGCGCCACCGAAATCCTTAAGCGCGAAATAGGCGGCGAGGCCTGCATCATCGGCAAAACCATGGGGCCGTGGTCGCTCGGGTACCACACGTTCGGTGTGCAGAACTTCCTGCTCATGAGCATCGACGACCCCGACCTGACCATGCGGGCCCTGCACAAGCTCAAAGAAATCTCAGTCATGTTCGGCGAGGCGCAGATAGCCGCCGGTGCCGATGTGCTCATGTTCCCCGACCACGCCACCGGCGACCTCGTCTCCGGTGATTACTATCGCCGATTCCTAATGGAACTCCATCAAGAAATGGCCGAGCGCCTCTCAGTGCCGCTCATTCTGCACATCTGCGGCTACACATTGGACCGCATGCAGTACATTGCCAACAGCGGCATGGACTGCTTTCACTTCGACTCCAAAAACGACCCCCAAAAGGCGATGGATCTCGCCGAGGGCCGAATCAGATTGGTGGGCAACGTGAACAACCCCATCACCCTGTTCTCTAAAGGCACTGAAGCGGTCAGGGCAGAAGTCGACGCCTGCCTCGACGCCGGGGTAGACCTCATCGCTCCCGAATGCGCCATCCCCCTTCAGACCAAGCTGGAGAACGTCCTGGAAATACCCAGGGCGGTCAAAGACTGGGCGGAGCGCAATCCGGGCAGCATTTACACTCAGGGCCGCACGCCAGCTACGGTAAACGGGGCATGACGCCCGTGCCCGAGATGACGCCGAGAGCGCGGGTGTTCGCGTCTCTCGCTGGTGACCCGGTGGACAGGCCGCCCATCATCAACCCCTCCAGCGCCATCACCGTCGAGCTAATGGACCTGGTGGACGCCAGATTTCCCGACGCGTCCCGTGAACCCGAACTGATCGCCCGTCTCGCCTCGACAGGACACACCGAGCTTGGTTTTGACTCCGTCATCCCTTACTTCACGCTCGTCATGGAGTCGGCCGCGCTGGGCTGTAAAGTCCAGTGGGAAGGCAAAGAGAACTGGCCGACCGTGGTCATGACCGAGCCCATCTGGGACCGGTTCGAAGATGTGCACATCCCAGGCGATTTTCTGGAGCACCCGTCCATTCAGGCCATCCTCCGCGCCACCGAAATACTGCGCCGCGAACTGCCCGACGTCAGCATCATCGGCCGTACGAACGGCCCCTGGACGATCGCCTACAACACGTTCGGAGTGCAGCAGTTCCTCACCATGTCCGCTGATGATCCCGATACGACCATGCGAATACTGCACAAACTGAAAGAAGTTTCAGTGCTATTTGGAGAGGCGCAAATAGCCGCCGGGGCGGACATCTTGCTCTACCCAGACCATGCAACCGGCGACCTGGTCTCTGGCGAGTACTACAAGCGCTTTCTCATGGACATCCATGCCGAAATGGCCGGACGTCTGCCCGTGCCTCTGGTGCTGCACATCTGCGGGTACACCATGGACCGGATGGACTACATCGCCCAGACGGGCATGGCAGGGTTTCACTTCGAGTCCAAAAACAACGCCCAGAAATCTATGGACCTGGTCGATGGGCGCATGCGCATGATCGGCAACGTAAACAACGTCACCACCATGTTCGCCCGCGGCCCAGCAGAGGTTCGAGCAGAAGTCTACGCTGGTTTGGACGCAGGGCTGGACATGATCGCGCCGGAGGGGTCCGTGCCCCTGCAAACGAGGTTGGAAAATATTCTTGAAATACCCAGGGCCGTGAACGACTGGATGGCCTCACACCCAGACAACATTTACGCGCGTGGCCGCAATGGGTCAGCGAACGGGACGGCAAGCACATGACGACAATTCCACAAATGACCTCTCGCGAAAGAGTTCTCGCTGCCTTAGCCGGGCAGCCAGTTGACCGTGCGCCCGTATGCAACCCGACCAACGTTGCCACAGTCGAGCTAATGGACCTGGCGGAAGCGCCTTTCCCCGACGCCAACCGCGACGCCGAGATGAACGCCCGCCTGGCCGCCACCGGATACACGGAGCTGGGCTTCGACGCCATCGCCCCCTACTTCTCCATCATCCAAGAATCCTCTGCTTTGGGCTGCGAAATGCAGTGGGAAGGCAAAGACAACTGGCCCACCGTGCGCATGAGCAAACCCATCTGGCAGGGGCCGGAAGACGTGCACATTCCGCCCGGCTTCCTCGAGCACCCCGACGTCGCCACCATTACCCGCTCCATCGAGATCCTCAAGTCCGAGTTCGGCGACGAGGTGGCCATAGTGGGTAAGACGATGGGTCCCTGGACCCTCGCCTACCACGTCTTCGGCGTTGAACGCTTCCTACTCATGAGCATCGACGACCCCGACATGACGCTGGACACGCTGCACAGGCTCAAAGAAATATCGGTCCTGTTCGGCGAGGCGCAGATAGCTGCCGGGGCAGACGTGCTCACGTTCCCAGACCATGCAACGGGCGACCTGGTTTCGGCCGAGTACTACACACGTTTTTTGCAGGACATACACACCGAGATGGTCGAACGGCTGCCTGTGCCTCTGATACTGCACATCTGCGGCTACACCTTGGACCGCCTCGACTCCATCGCCCGCTCGGGCATGGCCAGCTTCCACTTCGACTCCAAAAACGACCCGGCCGAGGCCGTAGCAGTGGCGGACGGCAGGATCAGCCTGGTAGGCAACATCAACAACCCGGTCACCCTGTACGCCAGGGGCCCTGAGCAGGTGCGCGAAGAGGTGTTCGCCTGCCTGGACGCGGGCGTGCAAATGATCGCCCCCGAATGCGCCATTCCCCTGGCCACTCGCATGGAAAACCTGCTGGAAATACCCCGGGCCGTGCGCGACTGGACCGCCGAGCATTCAGGCAACGGAGCCTCTTAGTTTCATGACAGCCGTCTACTTTAGGTCCAGGGCATGACAGGCATGCAGGCCATGAACTCGCGCGACCGCGTCCTGGCGGCGCTTGCTGGGCAGCCGGTGGACAGGCCGCCGGTGTGCAATCCGACCAACGTTTCGACAGTCGAACTGATGGACCTGGTCGACGCTCGCTTCCCCGACGCCAACCGGGAGCCCGAACTGAACGCCCGCCTGGCTGCCACTTCCTACACCGAGCTGGGCTTCGACTCGATAATGCCCTACTTCACCGGAGTACTGGAGTCGTCAGCGCTTGGTGCGGAAATCCAGTGGGAGGGCAAAGACAACTGGGCGACCGTGCGCATGAATGAACCCATCTGGCGCACCGACTCCGACGTCGTTTTGCCCGCCGACTTCATGGAGCACTCCGACACGGCGGGCCTGGTCCGCACAATCGAGATACTTAAGCGCGAGTACCCCGACGCCGCCGTGCTGGGTAAGACCTTTGGCCCCTGGACGCTGGGTTACTTCCTGTTCGGCGTGCAGGAATTCCTTACTATGAGCATTGATGACCCCGAAATGACCGTGCGGTGCCTTGAGCCCCTCAAGGAGATATCTTTCGTGTTCGGCGAGGCGCAGATAGCCGCCGGAGCGGACGTGATCGTATTCCCCGATCACGTTACCGGCGACCTGGTCTCCGGGGAGTACTACGAAAAGTTTCTGCTGGAAATCCACCAGGAGGCCGTCGAAACCTTACCTGTGCCGCTCATCATGCACATCTGCGGCTACACGCTGGACCGTCTCGACACGGTCGCCCGTTCGGGCATGGCGGCGTTCCACTTCGACTCCAAAAATGACCCCCAAAAAGCGAGGGACATAGCCGGGGACCGCATCGGGCTGGTAGGCAACATCAACAACCCCGTCACGCTTTACTCGAAAGAGCCCGCAGACGTGCGCGCAGAGGTGTTCGCCTGCCTCGACGCCGGTGTGGACATGATCGCCCCGGAGTGCGCCATACCTCTCGCCACCCGGTTAGAGAATTTAATAGAGATCCCCCGTGCAGTA
>CAVOCN010000007.1:0-15147 GCA_963694205.1 Dehalococcoidia bacterium
CCTGTGCCTGCTTCAACTATCAACCGTCCATTGCCCCCGGCTGCCGACGTGTTGACGGCCTCTGCGACCGCGCGGGCCATCGCTATCTGCTCGGCGCGGTGTTCGAAGCCGGGCAGGGCTTCGGCGAGGGGGCCGTCCTCACCCAGCATTGCGGTGACCTCGTCTACGTCGATGGGCTGAGGCTCGCGTTTGGGCCTGAGAGCAGGTGGCCTTTGGATGCGAGCCTTGATGGACGCGAGATCGAAGCCTATGGTCGGAGCCTGGCCACTCTCACGCCTGGCGGCCAGTCCGGCCAGGCGCTCGTCGGTAAGTCCGGAGATGACGTAGGAGAGCCTCGCGTTGGATCGGCGCGCCGCACGCTCGATTTCGGTTATCACGTCCAACTCCAGGTCGGCTGCCTCTTTTATCAGCGCGACGAACAGTTGGCCGGTGACGATGGCGTCTTCCAATGCACGGTGAGGTCGGTCGTGGCTCACGCCTAGCTCGGCCGCTATTTTGGCCAGCGCGTAGGCCGAAGCACCGGGCCGCAGGACGTATGCCAGGTCCCAGGTGTCGGAGGTGGGGTTGGCCAGCCGAAGCCCACCGGCCACCAAAAAGCCGAGGTCGAATCCGACGTTATGACCGACTATGGGTGCGCCTCCGATGAACGCGGAGAGTTCAGGGATGACGTCGGAGAACAGGGGGGCAGCGTCCACGTCACTTTGGGTGATGCCCGTGTAGCCGACGATGAATTCGCTCAGCTTGCGCTCCGGGTTGACGAAAGTCTCGAAGGTGTCGAGTTGCTCGTCTCCTCGGAACCGCACGGCACCGACCTCTGTGATCGCCTCTGATTTGGGCGAAAGGCCGGTCGTTTCAAGGTCGAGGGCGATCCACTCTTCTTCCAGGATCGGCGTTCGTGTCGGTAGTAGCTGTCTTATGGTGATTCGTCCTTTGGTTCTGGTGGTTCTGATCGCGCCCTATTGCCGGGCGGCGTGCGAAGCTGCCGGGCCAGTTTAGCTGGCGAAATGAGGCAGCGCCCAGCCGAAAATTCCGGCGAACGACAGGCCCATGATTGCCACCGCAATGGCCGACCTGCGCAAGAGGTAGACGAGGGGGGCTGTGATGATGATGGCGAAGCCCACCAGCGCCGCAGTGAAAGCGAGGTTGGGGCTGCCCAGGCCGTCGCCAGGCGCACCTCGCTCGATGACCACAAGAACCAACCCTGTGGCCGCTCCCACAGCCGCCCATGCCGGGTAGAACGCCAGGAAGATCATGACGAATCTTGTTGAATTGCCGCCCCTATTCGCGAGCAACTGGATGGTCGGCGATTTTGGGTCCACGTACGGCAACAGGATAATCGCGCCCACGCCCACGAATATGGAGGCCATTAGCATGCCGAGAAACGCCCCGGCGATTATGGCGTCACTCATGAGACGATCCCGTATCAGCGTTTTCGGAGGCAGGCCACTGCGCTCCAGATGGCCACTGCACTGGGGCTGTGGGCGAGACAAGGTGAGAGCGCCAGCCGTACCGGTGCTTTAACAGCAGTTCCAGCGTCGTGCCCACCTCTCTTCTTTCGACCAGCGTGAACATGGACGGACCCGCGCCGCACAGGTGAATTTCGGTCGCGCCCATTGCGGCCAGGGCTTGCCGGTACTCGGCCAGGGCAGGATATGCCTGGTCGGCAACGTCGTCGAAGCGGTTGTAGAGGAACTGGGGTGGCACGTCGCCGCCGCCCCGTATTCGAGCTTCGAGCTTGCGCGTGAGCGCCCCTCGGGTGGGTACGCCGTGGCCGAGAAGGCCGAATAGCGTCGCCGTCTTTGCATCGACGTGGATGTCGGGGGAAACAACGAGGGCGTGCTTGATGTCCGCAGCGGGCAGGGGTCGGACGATTTCTCCCCGACCCTGAACCATTGCTGTGCCGCCGTAGAGAAAAAACGGCACGTCAGAGCCTAGCTCGGCCGCGATCGGAGTCAGTTCTTCGGCGGACATGCCCAGTTTCCACAGGCGGTTTAGGCCGATTAGCACGGCGGCTGCGTCGCTGGAGCCGCCGCCCAGTCCGGCTGCCTCCGGGATATTTTTTTTCAGGGTTATGTGGACGCCCGCGCTCGTGCCCGTCTCCCTCCGAAGCCTCTCGGCCGCGAGGTACGCGAGGTTGTCTGGACCGGACAGGCCAGGCACGTCGCAGTCCAGCGTCACCTTGTCCGCCCCCGTCAGTGTGATCTCATCGGCGAGATCGACCGCGACCATGATTGAGGCCAGGTCGTGGTAGCCGTCGGTGCGTTTGCCCAGCACTTCTAGTGTCAGGTTGATCTTGGCAGGGGCCAGCACTCGTTCCTCACTCATGGGGCTCATGGCCCGCTGCCTTGCCCTATCCCATATGCAATTTGGGACTCAGTCCATGCCTGGTACACGGCTGCCCATTCCGGCAGCGATAGCGTTTGTGCGCGCCGTTTGCCGTCGATGCCAGATGCCAGGAGCATCGCCTGTACTGAAGCGGGTTCCAGAGCCAGCCCTCGGCTGAGGCTGTTGTGAAGTTGCTTGCGCCGGGCCGAGAACCCGGCTCGCACCAGTTTCAGGAACCGCTCTTGGGAGTCCACTTCCAGTATTGGTTGGGAGTGTGGGGTTAGGGCGACGACGGCGGAGGTGACTTTCGGCTCGGGCTGAAACGCCGTTGGATGAACGAGGAAACGGAGTTCAACTGAGGCTCGTAACTGCACTTCTACCGACAGGTAGGTCATGTTTCCGGGCTCGGCCGTCATTGCCTCGGCCACTTCGCGCTGGAGCATGACTACCAGTAGCTCTGGGGAGTTAGCGGCGGTGAGGAACCGGCGGATGATGGGAGAGGCGACGTTGTAAGGAAGGTTGCCGACCATTTTGTAGGGCGTGCCTGAGTCGACCAGGGTTTCCAGGTCGATTTGAAGGGCGTCGCCGTGGACTACCGTCACTGCCGGGTCGCCTTCGAACTGGCTGGCCAGTTCCGGCGCGAGCAGGTCGTCCAGCTCTATGGCCGTCAAATTGCCCGAACGCTTTGCCAGTGCACCGGTGAGCGCGCCACGGCCCGGCCCGACTTCTACTACGGTGTCGGTCGGTGCGATGTTGAGGGCGTCGACAACTCTCAGGGCGACCGATACGTCGGTGAGAAAGTTCTGACCGAGTGATCGCTTGGGACGGTGAGAAGTCAATGCGGGAGTCGGGGGCGGCATCGCCGCAGGTTATCGCCCATTATGAAAAGAGTTGTGAGGTGGCCGTGCACCCCTGTTTCGATCTCCTCCTGAGACATGACCTTCGGGGCCGGCTCAAGCCAGGTGGACCCACGGCACCCGAAAGATTCTGCTTACCGCTGCTTCCTTCCGGATCTGACGGGGTTCACAGGCTTTCGCCGCGTGGGACCCGGCTCTCAACGCCGACGTCCGGGGACAGTGGACTCGGAAGGGAAACCTCCGAGGGGAATTCAGCCTCGCTAAAGCGGATTGCGAGTGCAGGGCACCGCTAGCTCCCCGCCTAGCACGGCCACTTTCATGGTAGCAGGCCTCTCCCAGTGCAACTAGGGGGCTCGCGACGCAGCCAGCGTCTGGCGTGGTTTTAAGACTTGGGTAGGAGGGAGCTTGCTAGCGTTCCATCTTGAGGATGGACAGGAACGCTTCCTGTGGGATCTCGACGCGACCGACGCGCTTCATGCGCTTTTTGCCCTTGGCTTGCTTTTCCAATAGCTTGCGCTTGCGTGACACGTCGCCGCCGTAGCACTTGGCCAACACGTTTTTGCGCAGTGCCTTAACTGTTGCGCGGGAGAGAATTTTGTTGCCTATGGCGGCCTGAATTGGGACTTCGAATAGCTGGCGCGGGATGAGATCTTTCAGGCTGGCGACCAGATCGCGGCCCTGCTGATAAGCCGTATCACGGTGGGCGATGATGGACAGCGCGTCTACCGGTTCGCCACTAACGAGTATGTCTACTTTGACCAGTTTGCCGGGCTTGTACTCGGCGAGGGAGTAGTCCATAGACGCGTAGCCCTGGGTGCGGGACTTTAGCTGGTCGGCGAAGTCGATCAGCACTTCGGACAGGGGCACGGCGTATTCGAGCATCACCCGCTGTCCCTGCGCCGTTGAAAGGCCACCGGCGCTAGGTTCCGCATTGGCATCGTTGGAGTCGCCGCCTTGGATGTATTCCATCCGCTTCATTTCGCCGCGCCTGTCGGTGACGAGTTCCATAACCGACCCTATGTAGCTGTCGGGCACCAGTATGGTCAGGTTAAGCCAGGGCTCGTTCACTTCGCCGATGTTTTGGATGGGCGGCATGTCGGCGGGGTTGTCGACGTCGACTTCGCTACCGTCGGTCAATGTCACCCGGTAGGACACGCTGGGGGCCGTGGCGAGCAGGGAGAGTTCGTACTCACGTTCGAGGCGCTCCTGCACGATGTCCATGTGCAGCAGGCCCAAGAAGCCGCACCGATAGCCGGGGCCCAGGGCGACGGAGTGTTCCGGCTCGTAGACGAGCGCGGCGTCGTTTAACACAAGCCGCTCCAGCGCTTCACGCAGGTCGGCGTAGGACTCGCCGTCGGACGGGTAGAGCCCGGCGAAGACCATTGGCTTCATCGGCTCGTAGGTGTCCCAAGGTTCGGTGGCTCCCTGTGCGGCCATAGTGATGGTGTCGCCGACCGGCGCGTCGCCGACTTTTTTGAACCCGGTGGCGACGTAACCCACTTCGCCCACGTTCAGGCCTTTTACGGGCGTCTCTTTGGGGGCGAACACGCCGATCTCAAGCGAGTCCCCAACGGTCCCTTTGCCCATGACGCGAATTTTCGCCCCCGAAGGGACCGACCCTTCGAAAACTCGCACGTACGCCATGACGCCCTTGTAGGAGTCGTACTTGGAGTCGAATATGAGCGCCTTCAACGGTGCCTGGGAGTCGCCTGAAGGGGGCGGTACGCGGTCGATGATTGCGTTGAGAAGCTCTGGCACTCCGACGCCGGTCTTGCCGGATGCGTAGACCACTTCGCTCTCGTCGAAGCCGAAGGTCTGGCAAACTTCGCGGGCGACCCGGAGTGGCTCGGCGGCGATCATGTCGGTCTTGTTGATGACCGGGATGATGGTCAGGTCTTTCTCTAGAGCCAGGTAGACGTTGGCGAGAGTTTGGGCCTGGATGCCCTGGGTGGCATCGACGACTAGCAGCGCGCCTTCACAGGCCGCGAGGGCTCGGGAGACTTCGTAGGTGAAGTCGACGTGGCCGGGCGTATCGATGAGATTTAGCTGGTGGGTTTCGCCATCGTCAGGCGTGTAGTTGAGTCGCACCGCCTGAGCCTTAATGGTGATGCCGCGCTCTCGCTCCAGGTCCATGGAGTCGAGGTGTTGCTCTTGCAAATCACGCGGGTCGACGGTGCCGGTGTCGGCCAACAGGCGATCCGCCAGCGTCGACTTGCCGTGGTCGATGTGGGCGATGATGCAGAAGTTGCGGATGCGAGACGCTTCCATGACGTTTCAGTATAGCAGGATGAGGGGTGCCATAATGTGCCGTCCGGCCCTTGCCCATGCGGTTAATACGTGTTTTGAGGTGGGCAGGCCCTGTGTTAGGATGCGGCCCTCTGGCGGCCTTAATGCCCCTGTATTCGGGGGGGTTCTGGCCTAAAACCTGGGTACGAGTTGGAGGATGAATATGGCTGCAGTAAGACGAGCAGAAGCGGTCTGGCAGGGCGACCTGATGGCTGGCAGCGGCGTGGTGAGCGCGACGAGCAGCGGGGCCTTCTCCGATCTTGGCGTGAGCTGGGCGGCCCGCACCGAGCAGCCCGGTGGCAAGACGAGCCCCGAAGAGTTGGTGGCGGCCGCTCATGCGAGCTGCTTTTGCATGGCGCTGTCGGCGGGGCTAGGCAAGGCCGGGACGCCCCCGGAGCGACTGGAAGTGAGCGCCGAGGTCACCTTCGCCCCCAAAGACGGCGGCGGCTTCTACGTTAAGTCCAGCGCGCTGACGGTGAAGGGCACTGTGCCAGGCATCGACCAGGCTGCTTTCGAGAAAGCGGCCGAGGGTGCAAAAGACGGCTGTCCCATTTCCGGCGCGATGGCGGGCAACGTGGAACTGAGCGTGAGCGCGACGCTGGCGTAGGCGAGGGGCTAGCCGGGCAGTCTGGCTGGTGGGGAAGGCGGGACTCGAACCCGCACGCTCTTTCGAGCACATGATCCTAAATCATGCTCGTCTACCGATTCCGACACTTCCCCGTGACTGACCCGACCGCTCGATTATAGCCCCGGGTTATATCACTGGGCGGTTCCGGCCACCCGGCGGCGTAGGGTAACCTAGCCCCGTGTTTACAGGCGTGCATGGGCTCGGCCCGCTTTGACGGCAGCCCTTCTCCTCGGCGTCCTCCAGGGCGTGTTCGAGTGGCTACCGGTGTCCTCGGAGGGCGTGGTCTCTGCTAGTTACTCGTATTTCTTCGACAAGTCGTTTGAAGATGCCGTCCAGTTCGCCCTGTGGCTGCACATAGGCACGGTGCCCTCGGTGCTGGTGGTGTTCAGGCGGGACTGCGTGGGCATTGTCAAAGAGGTCGTCGCGCTACGCCCCAGACCAGGTAGAGGGCCGTCGCCGTTCCTCACATTTCTGTTTGTCGCCACGCTCGTAAGCGCGCCCATTGGCCTGGGGTTGCTCATTGGTCTGGAGGAGTTGTCTGCGCGTGTGGGGGCGTCTGCGATGGCGGTGGTCGGGGCGCTGATGCTGGTGACCGGCTACATGCAGCTTCGCAGCAAGGAGTCTGGCGAGCGGGGCCGGGATGATCTGTCCGTGCTCGACGGCGTAGTCGCCGGTATTGGCCAGGGCCTGGCTGTGCTGCCCGGACTGAGCCGCTCTGGCACGACGGTGGCGCTGATGCTGGCGCGGCGCATCGACCGGCGCGAGGCGTTGGCCTTGAGTTTCCTCATGAGTGTTCCGGCGTCTCTCGGGGCGTCTCTTTGGGCCGGGCTGAGCGATGGGTTCGCCCTGTCAGGTGAGGCGATCGTCTCGGCAGCAATCGCGTTCGTGGTGGGGCTGGTTGCCATTCGAGCGTTCATGGTTGTGGCCGACAAGGTCAACCTTGGTGGGTTCATTATTTTCTTCGGCCTCGTCGTCTTCGTCGGCGGCATGTGGCAGGCGATATAATCGAGCCGATATGGCTGATCAACCAGAAAACAAGACCGGCGGCCGACTGGCGTGCACCGACTGCGGAGCCGAGTTCGTGGTCACCCGGGGCGGCGAGGGCGCGCTCACGTGCTGCGACCTGCCGCTTGAGGCCAGGAAGTAGCCCGTGGCAACTCAACTGGGTAAACGCTATCGCTCCCTCGACACCGGTACTACTTTGCTATGCACCAAGGCTGGCACTGGCGTGGTGAAGTGCAACGGACAGGAGATGGTCGTGCAGCAGCCCAAACGGCTGCCAAGCTCAGACTAGGGTTTCCTAGTCTCACACTACACGGGCACTAGCACTGGCTCGGTCTGCATGACGGTTGTGACCTCCGGGCCTTGCTCGGACAGGTAGACGTCGATCTCCGAGCGCACGCCAAACTCGGGCAGGTAGATGCCTGGCTCTATCGAGAAGCAAATGCCGGGGATGATCTGGCGAGTGTCCCTGGTTTCGTAGTCGTCCAGGTTGACGGCGTTGGAGTGGATTTCACGCCCGATGCTGTGACCCAGCCGGTGTTTGAAGTAACCTCCGTAGCCAGACTCGGTGATGTGGTCCCGGGCGACTCTGTCCATTTCCCAGCCCATGAGCACGCGGCCCTGCGAGTGGGCGGTGCGAAGGTGCTGAACGGCGGCGTCACGGGCACCGATGACGGCGGCGAACACTTTTCGATGTTCTGCCGGTACATCGGAACCCACATACCCGGTCCAGGTGATGTCGGCGGCCATAGTGCCTTCGCCCTCTAAGTGAGACCACAGGTCGATGAGCACCCAGTCGCCAGCTTTTATAGCCGAGGAACCGGTGGACAGGGGCTCGTAGTGCGGGTCGGCCGAGTTGGCATTGGCGGCGACTACCGGCCCGTCCAATATGGCCAGGCCTTCTTCGGAAAATCGGTTTCGGATGAACTGCGCCACTTCATGTTCTCGAATGCCGCCCGACAACTGGTCGCCTATGAATGCGTATGCCTCCAGCACTATTTTCGACAGCCGGTCAGCGGCGGTTTTGTGCGAGGCGAGTTGGTCCGGACCCCAGCGCTGGGTGGCGTACTGGAATAGGTCGGCCGACGACACCACTTCGACGCCCGCCTCGCGCACCAGTTCGACCGTGCCCGCATCGACGCGCGCGGCCCTGGGAAGCTCGGCCCTGGGCGAGTACTCCATTGCCACTTTGCCAGCTCCCGCGACCGCGCTGTGGACGAGGTCGATCATCTCGTCCCGGCGTGACCAGGCTCGCTTTTTAACGGCCACGCCGTTGAACCGGCTCAGGTCTACTGTGCTCGGCATTAGCACCGGCTCGCCCGAAGCCGGGATCCACAGCCAGCAGGGGCGGGTGAGGAATTCGACCGGCCCCAGGGCGTCCCACATGACGGGGTTGGAGTACCTGTAGTCGTACAGCAGCCAGCCGCCGATGCCGCAGTCTGCCATGAATGAGCGCGCCTGGCTGGCGATGTCTGTGAAGGGTGTCATTTAAAGCATGGAGCGGACGAAGCCGCCGTCTACGGGGATGGTTGTTCCGGTGATGTAGCTGGCGGCGTCCGAGGCGAGGAAGGTCACCAGCGCCGCCATTTCCTCGGGCCTGCCGATGCGGCCCATGGGGATTGAGTCGGTCAGTCCGGCCAGGGCATCTTCTTCGGAAATTTCTTCCCCAGAAGCCCGGCCGCGTACGACTTCCATCATTCGTTCTGTCATGAGGAACCCTGGTGCGATGTTGTTTACGAGTATGCCCTCGGGAGCCAGTTCGCCTGACAGCGCTTTGGAGTACCCCACTGCGCCCATGCGAGTAGCGCCGGATAGCATTAGCGAGGGAAACGGCTGCTTGACGGTACTGGCCAGGATGTTGATGATCCGGCCGCCCCCGGCCCGTCGCATGTGCGGCACCGCGGCCCGGCTCATGCGTGCGAAGAACATGAGCGATAGCTGCACGGCCCGGTCCCACTGCGCCTCGGTCGCCTCCATTGGGGTTGCCACGGGAGGTCCCCCAGAGTTGCTGACGAGGATGTCGAGGCGACCGAAGTGATCGACCGCCGTTGCCATCAGTTTTTGTATGTCTTCGGGCCTGGACAGGTCGGCCGCCACCGGCAATACGTCCACACCTGTCGCTTTGGCGATTTCGCTGGCCGCCGCCTTTATGCGGGTTTCGTCGCGGCTGCATACGACGAGGCTGACGCCCTCCGACGAGAGCGCATCCGCGCATGCTCGCCCCAGGCCCATGCTGGCGCCTCCGACCACGGCTACTTTTCCCCTCAGGCCCAGTTCCATTTTCGTCCTCCCAACTCTATTGGCCCGCATCATACCGACACCGACGGGCCTGCTACAATTTTGTGCCGTCCGAGTGAGGTGAAGCTCAGGGCCAAGCAGGGAGCGAATTGGGTAAATCAGCCACAAACAAGTTGATGAGCGCAGCAGAGGCCGTCGAACGGTTCGTGCCGGACGGCGCTGTGCTCGGCATGGGCGGTCAGAGCATCGGCCGGTGCCCGATGGCACTCTCTTTCGAGATTGCGCGACAGGGCAAAACGGACCTGACGGTCGTTGGCTGCAACCTGGCGATGTCGATGGATGTGCTGGTCGGGTCGGGCCTCGTGACCCGCACCGAATGCGGCACCGGCAACCTGGAGCGCTACGGGACGGCGTTCCGCTGGAGGGCCGCCGCCGAGGCGGGCGAACTGGCAGTGGCCGACTACAGCCACCTGGGCATGGCCTCTCGCTTTCTCGCCGCGTCGCTGGGGCTGCCGTTCATGCCCATAAAGAGCCTGCTCGGGTCGGATATTCTGACGACCAAACGGGCCGATGGCCCAGACCCCGATTACGTGCTTATGGGCAACCCGTTTTCAATAGAGAGTGAGCCAGTGGCGCTGCTACCGGCGCTCAGCCCAGACGTGTCGATAGTTCACGTTCAGAAGGCCGACGCCGCCGGCAATTTCGCTATCGAGGGCTTCTCAACTCATGAGCCAGAGATGGTGAAAGCATCCAAGGCCGTAATTGTTAGCTGCGAAGAGATAGTTGACCCGGAGTATTTCCGGGAGAACCCTGGCGAAACGACGGTGCCGTTCCTGTTCGTGGACGCGGTCGTTCATCAGCCGTTCGGCGGTTACCCCACCTCTGTCTACAGGCGCTACGAGCATGACCGTGAGCACGTTGTGGAGTACCAGCGCGTAGCCAGAGCGGGCGGGGACGAGTACGCCGACTACTTGCGCCGGGCAATAGAAGAGCCGGGCGACTTTGACGGCTTTCTCGCCTGGGCCCTGACAGACGATAAGAAGGCCGTGCTGCGAGACGAAATGGAGCGCCTGATTTGACCGATTACAGGCCCGACGAACTGATGGTCGTCGAGGCGGCCCGGCACATTAACGACGGCGACGTGGTGCTCGTGGGAACAGGCCTGCCCATGCTGGCGGGGCTGCTTGCCCAACGCACTCACGCTCCGAACATGTGCTACGTGGTGGAGACGGGACCGGTTGCGCCGAGGGTGCTGCCGACGCCCATTTCCGTGTCCGACCCGCGCGTCATGCATGGGGCCGTGAGCCACGGCTCGCTGCTTTCGTCGCTAGGGGGCGTGTTGCAACGGGGGCTGGCCGACGTGTCGTTCCTAGGGGGCGCCCAGATCGACCGTTACGCCAATTTGAACTCTACTGTCATTGGCGACCCTGAAAGGCCGAAAGTCAGGCTTCCCGGCAGCGGCGGCGCCAACGACCTTGCGTCCCATTCGCCCCGCATTCTCATCATCACCCGGCACGAACGTCGCCGCTTTCCCGAGCGCTGCGACTACATAACGAGCCCCGGTTACCTCGATGGCCCCGATGCCCGAAAGCTTTCCGGGCTGTCGGTGCCGTACCCGGAGATATCGGTCATAACCGACCTGTGCGTAATGGAGATTGACCGGGCAACCGGGACGCTTGGTGTGGCCAGGCTCGCGCCTGGGGTTGCGTTCGGCGAAGTACAGGAGAAAACCGGCTTCGAACTGATCCGACCCGCCGACATTCCCTCCATTAATCCGCCGTCTGGCGATATAGTCGAACTCCTACGCCGGGAAGTTGACCCCGGCGGAATTTACCTCAAGGGGTAAAGAGGCCAAACACCCCAAATCACCCCAAAGCCCTGGGAGACGAAACTTTGCCCGAAGCCAGAAAGCTAATCGAAGAATTGACCAACGCCTACGGACCCACCGGGTTCGAGGGGCCGGTGCGGGACATACTACGCCGTGAACTGGAACCCATCGCCGACTCTGTCGAGACGGACGGTATCGGGTCACTTGTTGCAACGCAGAAGGGTAAGTCCGACAGACCAAGAGTCATGCTCGCGGCCCACATGGACGAGTTGGGGTTGATGGTCAAGTACATCGACGAAGACGGCTATGTGAAAATCCTGCCCCTTGGCGGATGGCTGGACCAGTCCATCATCAACCAGCGCTGGACGGTGTTGACGCAAGACGGCCCAGTGCCGGGGGTAACCGGCATAAAGTCGGTGCACGTTATGGATGCCGATGAACGCAAGAAGGTGCGTAAGCCAACCGAGATGTTCATCGACGTCGGCGCCACGAGCAAAAGAGACGCCGAGACCCGGCTGGGAATTCGTCCGGGCGACCCGGTGGCAGCCGAAAGCCGCTTCGTGGAGATGGCCGGGGGCAAGCGCTACATGGCCAAGGCGCTCGATGACCGCATAGGCTGCGCCGCCATGGTTGGCGTGATGAAGGCGCTCAAGGCCGATCCTGGTTCCAACACTGTGTTTGGCGTTGGCACTGTGCAGGAAGAGGTGGGCATGAGGGGCGCGCAGACGTCGAGCCACCACGTTAACCCCGATATCGGCATCAGCCTGGAGGTCGGCGTTGCGGGGGATCACCCCGGAATTACGATGGACGAGGCGCAGGAACGATTGGGTTCGGGGCCGGGCATATTCCTGCACGACTCTTCGATGTTACCGAACCTGAAGCTGCGCGATCTGTTCGTTGAGACCGCGGAGGCCGAGGGCATCCCCTTCCAGTTCAATGTGCTGGCTGGATACGGAGAGGACGGTGCCGAGATACAAAAGAGCCGCGCAGGGGCGCCCTCAATAAACGTCACGGTGCCCACCCGGTACCTGCACAGCCACACGGGGATGATTGAGCGGTCGGACTTCGACGGACTGGTGGCGCTGGTGGCCGCCGTCGTACGCCGACTGGACGCCTACACAGTCGAGTCGGTGCGGAGCTTCGATTGACCGAGATCGCTTCGAACGGCGACGGCGGGCAGTACATGGTCGCCGCCCTGCAAGACCAGGGCCACCGTGTCACCGGGCCACGCCTCGACGTCATCGACCTGATCGAAGGCAGGAACGGGGCTTTTTCGGCAGAGTCGCTTAGTGACGAACTGCCAGACGTCGGAAGAGCGACGGTGTACCGAACGCTGAAGCTGTTGCTCGAAGCCGGGGTGGTGTGCAAACTGCAGATGCCCGCTGGCGGCCCCAAATACAGCCTGGCAAGAGTCGAGCACCACCACCACACTGTCTGCCTGAATTGCGGCCGGGTGCAGGAGTTCGGGGACGCGACTATAGAACGGCTGATGCGAGCCATCGGCTCGGAGGTGGCGGGCGACATTGTCGGTCACCGTATCGAGATCGACGTGCTGTGCGAACGCTGCAAGGCGGGCGAGGCCTAGCAGCACGCTAACCGTTGGTAGCGGCGACCGAGTCGTAGCCGGCTTTGTAGTCCTCGGGGGTGTTGAGGTCCAGGCGGACCCCCGGCTCTTGGATTGGCACCCGGTGAACCTCTGAACGGTGGCGTTCAATCACCTCTCGTATGCCTTGGTTTTCCTCGGTGATCTGTTTCAACTCTCCGACCAGGCGGGCGGCAAACACTATGGGGTGACCGCCTCGCGCTCCGTGTATGGGAGAGGTAACGGCCGCGCCGCTCTCGCGGTGTGCCGCAATTACCCGGCGGATGATGGACGCCGGTCTGGGCTGGTCGACGGCGAGCAGGACGACTAATTCGGCTGACGCATCCACTGCGGCTAGTCCGGCCTTAATTGAGGTGGTCTTACCTGCGGCGTAGTCGGGGTTGATGACGTAGCGCATCCGCTCACCTTTGACGAAGGGGATTACCTCTTCGGCGTGGTGGCCCAGCACGACGATGACGTCGTCGACGCCCGCGGCTTTTAGCTGGGCGATCTGGTATTCCACAAGGGTGACGTCGGAGCCCGACTCATTTGGCCAGGGCAGCAGGGGTTTGGGCCGACCCATGCGCTCAGACTTACCGGCCGCAGTGAGAATGGCAGAGACGGTCAAGTCAGGGCCGCCAGCGAACGGGAAGCGCTAGTCTGAAGGGGATGTAGCGGCTTCGGGGACAAGCTCAGACACCCCGGCAGACGAGAGATATTTGGCGTGGGCCTTGTCCACAAGCCCGTCGGCGAGCTTCATGACGGCCCCGGTGCCGCCCAGGCGGAACATGAGCATTTCGGCCATGATGCTGATGGCAATTTCGTCGGGGGTGCGGGCGTGGATGTCCAACCCTATGGGCGCACGCAGTTCGCGCAGTCGCTCCAGCGAGACCCCCATGCGGAGCAGATCCTCGTAGATGAGGATGGTCTTACGCTTCGACCCCAGCAAGCCCACGTAGCGCGCCGGAGTTGCGGCGGCGGCGGCGAGGGCGACGTTGTCATACCGGTGCCCGCGGGTGGCGATGATGATGAACGTGTTGCGGTTGGTGGGCAGTCCGGGAATGGCGTCTTCCGGCCTTGCCACTATGGTTTCGACCGCACCGGGGAAGCGTTCGGGGTTGGCGAACTCGGCCCTGTCGTCGGTTATGTAGACCTGGAACCCGAGCTTTTCGGCAAGGGGGGCGATGGCGTTGGAGACGTGGCCTCCGCCAGCCAAAATTAGCTTTGGCGGCGTCGTATAGGCCTCGATGAAGTATTCGGTGCCGTCGGGTGTCACGACGTACTCGTTACGCCCGTGAGCCATTAGTTCCATCGCGCGCCCCGTAGCGTCTTCGTCGAGTGCATCGGTTCCGAGAGAACCGTTGGTGGTGCCGTTTTCACGGATGAACAGCTTTCGGCCCGTGCCAGCCCCGGCCAGCAGTGGGCCATCTTCTTCACCCGGCAGCTTAATGAGCGAAGCCAGTGCCACGGAGCCTTGGCCCTCGTAGGCGGCGTCTATCTCTTCGGCGTATGAGAGCAGCTCTTCAGGCGTATATATGGGATCGATGAGGAAGTACATCGTCCCGCCGCATATCAGGCCGTCTTCGGCGGCGAGGTCTTCGTTGAGTTCGTATTCTCGGTACTGGGCGGAACCGCCACGGGAGAGAAGCTCTTTGGCGGCGAACCAGATGTCGCCCTCAACGCAGCCTCCGCCGAGCGTGCCTACACCGGTGCCGTCCTCGCGGACCAAGAGCTTGGCGCCTGGTTTTTGGGGCGTCGAACCTTTTGTGCGGACAACGGTCGCAACCACGGCCTTATGGCCGCCTGACAACTGTAGCTTTGCTTCCTGGAATACGTCTTTCATGGCTTTAGATTACCAACTTATTGGATTACGGGCAGCCCCGAACGGATTCGAAGGGTAGGTTCAGCGTCCGGCGGGACGGTTACAGCTTCAGGCTGTTTTCCAGGCGTCGCTGTCCCCGGCAAGGACCCACGACTGCCATGCTCAGGCCGTCGCCCGTGAGAACTTGCTTTGCCACCCGGTCGATGTCTTCGGTCGTCAGGACGTCTAATTTCGCTATTGCGCCGTCCACGTCGAGGATCTCCCGAGCGAGCAGTTCTTGGGAGCCGAACCACGAAGAGACGGCGCGGGTGTCTTCCATTCTCAGCAAGAGGCGGCCGGAGGTGAGTCGCCGCGCCCGGTCGAACTCCTCTTCCGACATGCCTTCTCTTATGGCGGCCACCTCGGCGAGTATGGTGTCCACAGCGTCGTAGACACGCCGGGGCTCCGTACCTGCAGATATTTGGAAGGCTCCACAGTCTCTGAAGTGGGTAACTCCGGAATGCACGTCGTAAGCAAGGCCCTTGCGTTCACGTAACTCCAAAAACAGCCTGGAACTCATGGAGTTACGTGAACGCAAGG
>CAVOCN010000008.1:0-13454 GCA_963694205.1 Dehalococcoidia bacterium
GCGGCAAAGGTAAGCGCAAGCTGGCCGAGCTTTATGACCCGGCGACTGGCCTATGGAGCGACGCAGGCGAAACCCGCGACCCCAGGGCCGAGTCGGCCACCATCAAGCTGCCCGACGGCACCGTGATGGTTGCGGGCGGCATCGGCCGGGTAGGCTCTGTCGAGGTGTGGGACCCCGCTACTGAGCTATGGGCATACGTCGGTGACTTAGTTGAGACACGATATCGGCACGCCGCAGCCCTGCTCCCGGACGGCCGGGTGCTCATTACGGGCGGCGTCGGCGTTGAGGGCGTCCTCGCCGAAAGCGAGCTATACGTCCCCTAGGCGGGTCTCTCCGCCGGGCTCGTCAAGGCTTCTTCGGCTTATCGCCTCCTCTGCGCCGGGCTCGTCAGGGCTTCTTCGGCTTTACGCCTCCTCTGCGCCGGGCTCGTCAGGGCTTCTTCGGCTTTACGCCTCATCGCTTTCGCGATCAACGATCTCTAGGCGAACGCCAACGCCCTTGCGGGGTTGGCAACCAGGATCGTGTCGATCTGCTCTTGGGTGAACCCTCGGCCTTTTAGCCTCGGCACTATGCTCTGGAGAATGTGAGCGTAGCCCTTGCCACCGTAGCGCGTTAGCTGCCTGGACTGACACACGTCTTGGGCGATGAGTAATTGATCGAGGTGGCCGCTGCCAGTCATGAACTCCAGGGCCTCGATTCGCTGGGCGTCGCTCTTCATGTCGGCATAGCCGCCCATGTACACCAGGTTGGTGTCTTCGAATCCGAAGATGTCGTGCTCCATGTAGCAGCCGGTGGCCGCGAGTTCGGCCATTTTGTCGAAGTCCTTCAGGGCGAAGTCCTGGTGTCCCATGATGACGTTCTTAGGGTCTGCGCCCGACTCGACCAGCACGTCCATTATTTGCATGCACGAGTCGTCGTTTGCACCGGGGTGAACGGAGATGGGTGCGCCCGTCTCAGCCTGGGCCCGTGCCGCCGCGCGCAAAGCCTTGCGTTCGTTTTCCGACAGCGGGTACACGTTGCCCAGCTCGCCGATGATGCCGCTCTTAACCCCGGTGTCACGGACTCCGACGGTGACGTCGTTAACGATGCGCTCGGTGATTTCCTGCTCCGTCAGGTCGTCCATGTTCGCAGGGTGCGCCAGCGGCACATAGTGGCCTGAGCCCATGACCACGTTCAACCCCGTGGCCCTGGAGATACGCTGCAGGGCGAGCGGGTCACGGGCCAGGTCGAAGTCGGTGGTGTCGACAATTCCGCCGCCGCCCGCGTGTGCGAACTGGAGCACCTCTTCGACGGAGGTCTTCTCGTCGTAGTACTGGAGGTTGGCCTTATTCATAGCCCAGATTTGGCCCATTTTGCCCAGCATGTCCATGGTGATGGGCCGGTCGGCGTACGACCGCAAAGAGGCCTCATCGGGCACGTGGAAGTAGTCCATCAGGTCTACGAGCAGGTGCTCGTGGGTCATCGTTATGCCCATCTGCTCCGGCTCTATCGGCCCCAGTACGGTCTGAATTTTCCCGGTCATGTCGCTCTTGGGCATAGGTCAGTTCTCTCTCTATGTGGTTTACAGCGGGCCGTGTGATTTTTGGCTGGCCGTCGTGACTAGTTGAAAGTCGCCTCTAACTCTAGATATTTGTGGTGCCAGGGCCGCGTCCGCTCGAAGGCGGCGCTCACGGCCAGCACGGTTTCGTCGTCGTGCCTGCGCCCGATTATCTGCATGCCAATGGGCAAATTGTCGCCCGTAAACCCCGCAGGGATGGATGCGGCGGGGTTGCCCGTGAAGTTGATGGGGTATGTCATGCACCAACCGATGCAGCGCTCCATCTCAACGCCATTGATCTCAACGGGTCCGAGAGTATCGCCGTCAGTGGCGTTGGGAACCGGGGGTACGGCGAGCGTGGGCGTGACGAGCACGTCGTATTCGTCCAGAACATCTTGAATTGGGTCGTAGACCTTCGAGCGCAGCGATTCGCCAGCCCGCTGGTCCCAGGCCGACATCGCCTGGCCGATCTTCAGGGTCTCTGCGAAGCTCGGGTTGAGCTGGTCGTTATGCTCGCCCAACAGGTCTATGCCCAGGGCCTTGGAGTTGTGCGCCAGCTCCAGGTGCACCATCGCCATCTGCCTGAGCCACAGCGCCGACAATTCCTGCTGGGTAGCGTCGATCTTCATGTCTACTTCGTCGACGGTTGCCCCCATTTCCTTGAATGCCGGGAGCGCTTCCCGCACCGTCTTGGCCACCACCTCGTCCACCGGGTAGATGCCGAGGTCGGGGCTGTAGGCGACTTTTAGGCCGCGTACCGAGCGCCTCGTAGCCGCGACATAATCGATGCCCTGGTCGGGCAGGGACATCGGGTCCCTGGGGTTGTGATGCGCCATCACCGACATCATGAGCGCCGCGTCCTCAACCGTGCGGGTGATGGGCCCGGCGAAGATGAACGGGGTGTAAGACAGGAAAGCGTTGGGGCGGGAGACGAACGGGATGCGCCCGTAGGACGCCTTGTAGCCGTACGCGCCGCAGCAAGACGCCGGTATGCGGATCGACCCGCCGCCGTCCGTGCCCTGCGACAGGGGCGCCAGCCCCGCAGCCACCGCCGCCGCGCTGCCGCCAGACGACCCACCGGCGTTGCGGCCAATGGCGAATGGCGTAGAAGTTGGACCGAACAGGTAGTTGTCGGTCGTCCCCTTGTGGCCAATCTCTGGGGAGTTGGTCATGCCCAGCGTTATGGCACCCGCGCCCTCCAGATCGGCGACGTAGGTAGTAGTTTCTTGTGTAACGAAATTTTTGAACGGAACCGAACCAGAAGTGGACCGCACGCCCGGCTTGAGGGTGAACAGATCCTTGAGTGCCAGTGGCACGCCGTGCAGCGGCCCCAGCGCGTCTCCTGACATTACGGCCGCTTCGGCAGCCAGGGCTCGGCCCCTGGCCTCTTCGTCCAGCACGTCTACGTAGGCGTTTACGGCCGGGTTCCGCTCTGCGATGCGGGTCAAGAAATAGTCGACAACCTCTACTGGCGACAGGTTGCGGCTACGGATCCTGCCAGCAAGCTCCGTCCCGCTCATGTACGCAAGTTCAGCACTCATCAGTGTTCCCCCTCATGCCCTTACAGGTGTCTCCCCGATGCGCCGCAAAAGCGCGCATCGGGGTTGCGAGGGGATTATACGGGCAGCAGCGACTAGCAGGTTCGTCCGGGTGGAAATCGGACGCTAATCGATTATCTGCACCACGCTTGCTTCGACCGCACCTTCGTCGTCTGGCGCGCCGAAGGCGACCACACTCATGCCCTGCTCTAGCTGATCGACCGTCAAGGTTTGCTGACGAAGTACAGCACCGTCATCGGCGAGGGTAACAACGGTCTCAGTCCCGTCCTCATCTTCTATTACGAAGCCGGCCGGCCCGACCTCCGTAATCGTTCCTGCTACCGGTGCGCCGCCGCCACGCAGGCCGCCCACGAAAGTGGCGTCGGCGGGTGCTCCGTCATCGGCCCCTTCTCCTCGCAGGCCGCCTCCGGGCCGCCGGAAGGCCGTGCCTCCCTCGCCACCACCACCGCCTTCAAGGAACTGTTGCCGGATCTGATTGAGGTCCACGCCCTCTGGAATCTGGAATTCTCCACTGGCAAACTGCTCACGCGCCTGGGCCAGGTCAAAGCCTTCTCCTAGTTCTAAGCCGTCGGGCAGTTCGAACTGGCCCGCTAGCCCAGAGGGCACCAGGTCGTCTTGTGACTGGCCCAGCGCCAGCCCGCCAATGAACGAGCCGCCTATCGCCCCGCCAAACACCACCACCACCAGCAAAAGGGTGAAAAACTTGCCGCTGCTCATCTAACTGCCTCTCTCACTCATATCTGAGCGCCTCTATGGGGTGGAGCGCAGCCGCCCGCACCGCCGGATATATGCCGAAGAAAAGTCCTATCCCCGCCGACACGACCAGCGCCAATAGCGCAATATCGGTGGCGAAGGAGGTGGAAAGGTCACTGCCCAGCAAGTTGCGTCCGTCCGCCAGCCGGATGATGAGAGCGCCGACACCGACGCCGACGGCGCCGCCGCCCACGCTGAGGATGGTCGCCTCGGACACGAACTGAAGCAGGATGTCCCGCCGCTTCGCCCCCAGCGCCTTGCGGATGCCGATCTCGCGCGTCCGCTCAGTCACCGACACCAGCATGATGTTCATGACGCCGATGCCTCCGACAAGAAGCGATATGCCCGCAATGGCGCCGAGGAAGACCACGAAAGTGTTGTTCGTCTCTTCCAGCGTGTCGAGGATGTCCTGTTGCGCGCTGACGGTGAAGTCGTCGTCCCCATCGATGCGGTGCCGCAGCCTCAACACCGTGGATATCTCTTCGACCGCGCTGTCTACCGAGTCTTCGTCGATTACCGAAACCCCGATGGCGTTGACTGAAATATCGCCCGCCGAAGTCCGCCCAAACGTCATACGGTAATACGCGGTCGTAATGGGAATATAGGCGCGCCCGTCCGGGCTGACGAACGACAGGCCACCCCGCTCTTGAAGCACGCCGATTACCGTGAACTCGCGACCGTTCATGCGCACCGTTGCGCCCACCGGGTCCTGCTCGCCGAACAGGTCGGCGGCGAGGGCCGAACCCAGCACTACCACGTCGGTCGCGCTAATCACGTCGCCGGGCGACACGAACCAGCCCGTCTCCACGGGCGTATTTCGCACGGTCACGTATTCGGGGGTAACGCCGACCACCTGGGCCTGCGTGTTTTCAGCCCCGGCCTGGATGGTCGCAAAGGTCGAAATTTCCGGAGCCACGGCGAGAACCGAAGGGGCGAAAACCGGGTCCAGCAACGCGTTAGCGTCTTCTACCGTCAGTTCGGGGCCGTCGTCACTCTCGCCGCCAAATGCGAACGTGACAGAGGTAGCCGCCGACCCCGGCTGAACGGTGACGAGATTCGTGCCGAGGCCTTCGATGGTCGCGGTGATGGCGCTCTGCGAACCCCGGCCGATGGCCATCAGGCTAATCACCGCAGCCACGCCGATGACGATGCCGAGCAAAGTGAGCCCGGTACGCAGCTTGTTGGCGCCTATCGAGTAGGTCGCTGTCGCCAGGATTATCCAAGGCTTCATAGCTCGCCAGCCCCCGCTGCGGCAAGCCCCTTGCGGTTGGCAGCCTCGTCGGCAACGACCAGCCCGTCACGTATGGTCACCACCCGGTCGGCCTGGGCGGCGACATCGTGTTCGTGAGTGACGATGACGATGGTGTGGCCCTGCTCGGTGTTCAACCGACGCAAGATGGCCATGATCTCCTTGCTCGACGTCGTGTCCAGGTTTCCAGTTGGCTCGTCTGCCAATATGACCGACGGATCCTTCACCAGCGCCCGCGCAATGCCAACCCGCTGCTGCTCGCCGCCCGACAGCTGCGAAGGCCGATGGCCGTATCGATGCGACAGGCCAACGTCGTCCAGCGCCTGTTCGGCACGGGCACGAGTTCGCCCCTCGCCCCCATACAGGAGCGGCAGTTCCACGTTGGCGAGTGCGTCCAACCGGGGCAACAAGTTGTAGGTCTGGAAGATGAACCCGAGCTTGCGGCCTCTTATCTCTGCCAGCCTGTCATCGCTCAACCGGGACACGTCGTCCCCATCGAGGCGATACGTGCCAGAAGTCGGCACGTCGAGACAGCCGAGAATGTTCATAAATGTCGACTTCCCGGAGCCGGACGGGCCCATTATGGCCACCAGCTCCCCTCTCCCAATGTGAAGGGACACGCCCCTGAGCACCTGCACAGCGGTCTGGCCGTCTCCGAACGTTTTGAAAACTGCTTCTGCGTCAATCATGGTCGTCGGCCACCTGAACCTGAACGTTTCTCCCGCCGCCGCCGCCCCGTGGCGCAGAATCGATGACGCTGAAGTTGCCAACGCCGCCGAGGCCTCGCAAGCCCTGTATGCCCTCGAACTGGCTGGCCGACGAGGAGCTTGCGATTATCACCAGGTCGCCCTCCGTCAGCCCGGCGAGCACCGCAGTCCAAAAACCATCACTTTGGCCAAGAGTTACCGGCCGCTCTTCAACCCCGCCGCCCGTGTCCACCTTGACCGTCGGCTGAATTACGGAGCCTCCGACCGCGTTGTTGGGCACCAGCAGCACGTCCGACTCTCGCGACGTCTCTACCGTGGCCGTGGCCGTGAGGCCCTCGAGCAGGGACACGCCCTCGGGCACCTCGACCGCCACCCGGAACTCGTAGGTCACAACCTGCCCTTGCTCCGGCGAGGCCGCGACGAAGGACACGGTTCCGGGCAGTGCCCGGCCTCCCAGCGCGTCTAAGACGACGGTTGCCGCTGCGCCTTCGGCGACCTTGAGCACGTCGATCTCGTCTACCGACCCGACGACTTCGACCACGGACTGGTCCACGACGACCGCCGCCGAGGCTCCGCGATTCACGTTGTCGCCCACCTCGATGGCCAGAGTTGTAATGACTCCGGCGTACGGAGAAGTCAACGTAGCGGCGGCGAGATTGTCCTCCGCACTCTCGACGGCCAGCACGGCCGCCGCCAGCTGCGCTTGCCTGAGCGCGACACGGTCGGCATCGGCACCGGCGAGAGCGTCCAAAAGTGCGGCTTCGGCCGAGGCCAGTACTTCTTCGGCCACGGCCAGGTCGCTCGTCTTGGTCTCTATTTCCAGTGCATCCGGCCCGGCTTCCAGCGATTGGAGCGCCTCTTGCGCCTCTTGCACCTCTGCGTGAGAAAACGCCACTCGTTGCACCAGCGCTTCCAGGTCGGCGGGGTCGGTTTCCGCCAGCAAGTCGGCCAGTGCCGTGGCCCCGGCCTCAGCACCCCGCCTGGCGTTCTCTACTCGTCCGTCCGAGGCCGTTCGGGCGAGTGCATCAGCAGTCGCCAGATCGTCCAGCGTTTCATTCGCCGCCACTACCGCGTCCCACCCCGCATCCAGTTCGTCCGCGACGTACCTGGTTCCAGAGACAGGAGCGTCGTCGCCCGCGGTCAACGCGACCGTGCCGGGGAATAACGACAGCCAGGTAAACACCGTCAGTTCGTCCCACGCCGTGGCCGGGTCATCAACGGGAATGCTGACCGTTGAATCGTCAAAACCCAGCACTTCGGCAATGGCCGCGGGGTCGAACAGCACCGCCAAATCGACACCCAGCCCAGCAAGTAATCTGCTCGACTCGCTATTCGCCAGGTCTTCGCCAGACAGCGCAGCCGGGTTCACACCCAGCCACACATCGAACAGATCCCCGTATGCAGAGACGGCGTCCGCGAGCGACTCGTTGGCGTCTGCGGCGGCCTCGTTGCGGGCCTGCTCGTCCTCCGCCGCCTTGTTCGTCTCGTTCACGAGCGTCTCTTGCGCCAGGCGCAGCGTCGTCTCGGCTGCTGTCACGTCGGTCGCGTCAGGCCCGGCTACGAGGTCGGACAGAGCTTCACTGTCGTCGCCCAGCCGAACCTCCGCCTGGGCCACCGCCAGTCTGGCCGCGGCCAGTTCTGCCCCGCTCGCCTCTTGAAGGTCTGCTAAGCCGTCTATGGCGGCCTCCAGGCCTCGACGTGCGTTGGAGACTTTTGCCTGTGCCTCGGCGACCGCCAGGGGGTCTACGGGGTCCAGCGCTTCGGCCAGGGCGTCCCGGGCTTCGGCCACGGCTAGCCGCGCTGCTGCGAGGGTCGAGTCCAGGTCGGCCCGGTCCCTGTCGGACAGCCGGGCGATGGCGTCTCCCACCGCCACGGTGTCGCCCTCAGCCACCAGCACCTCACCCACGGTTCCCGGTATTTCGAACACCACCGTTTCAGTGTCCGGGTAGTTGACTCTGCCGTCCGTGGTGACCTGCAAAACGAGGTCGCCGCGTTCTATGGGGATGGCCGTGTCGCCCGCCTGCGCGGCCGTCTCGCCGGACCCGGTCACTGCGGCGTACCCGGCGTAGACTCCACCGCCGATACCTGCCAGCAGGACCACCACCACCGCCGCCTGCCACGCCTTAAGCCCCTCGAATATGCTGGCCATCAATGCCTCTCCTGATTGGTCCCGGCCTGTTTCATGCTCGTGCCGGTGATTCGCTCACTAGAAGTTAAAGAAACAGTTGGAAGGTTTCTTGAAGGGCGACCGCAATCGCCCATTATTCCCAGTGCCCGTTATTCAGCGATCTTGCTTAGGCCAGTGGTAGCTCAAAGGTAAACGTCGAGCCCTTGCCCGGCTCGCTTGAGGCACGAATGGCCCCGTCGTGGGCCTCGATAATGTGCCGGGAAATTGTCAGGCCCAGGCCTGAGCCGCCCGTCTCCCTGGTACGGGAGGGGTCGGCCCTGTAGAAACGTTCGAACACCCGCCCCAAGTCTTCCGGGGTCATGCCCCGGCCGCTGTCGGAAACCGACACGCTCGCCGCTTGGCCACTCGCTGGTTGGCCGCCTGCTGGCCGTATGGCGACTACGACCGTGCCGCCATCGGGCGTGTGGGTAACAGCGTTGTCGAGCAAGTTGCCGAGAACCTGGGTTATGCGGTCCCGGTCCGCCACTACTTGTGAGTCTCCAGCGAGGTCAAGTGAAATCGCAATACCTGCTGCGGCGGCCCTGGGCTCGAACGCCTCGACCGCCGTACGCACCATTGCGTTCAGTGCGACCGGCTGCAGGGTCAACGGCAGCGCACCGGCCTCTGCCAGGGCGAGCACCCGCAGGTCTTCCACCAGGCGGGTTAGCTGGCCTACCAGGCCGTGCAGCCGCCCCAGCACCTCGGGGTCGGGTGCAAGCACGCCCTCCTGCATTGCCTCGACGTAACCCTGCATGTTCGACAGCGGCGTGCGCAGTTCGTGGGAAATGTCGGCCACCATGTTTCGCCGGTTCGTCTCGGCCTGCTCCAGGCCGGTAGCCATGGCGTTGAACGTGTCGCTGAGCCGGCCGATCTCGTCCCTGCCGGGTTCGGGCACCCGCTGGCTCAGGTCGCCGGTACCAAGCTGCCGGGCGGCCCCACTCAGCACCCGAACCGGACGCAGTACGCCACGGGACATGAGGATGATCAACAGCGCCCCAACCGCTGCCGCAACGCTCCCCGACCACATGAGGGTCCGGTTCACCGACTCCACGATGCGGTCCGGCGGCGGGTCGCGCAGAAAGTCCACATCGCCTGCCGTAAAGTCACTGTCGACGGGTATGGCCGAAACCCCAACCGTGGCGAACTGCGTCGGCCGGTGGCCCGGCCTGACGAAGACGTACCCGCCGTCCTGATCTACAGCCAGCACAGCGTCGTTGGGTGCGCCCCTGTTGGGCCGCAGCCGCACGTCACCGGGCCGGTCTTGCGACTGCCGGGTCACATCGCCCAGCGCTACATTCGGGGCATCGGTGAGCAGAATCTCCCAACCAAAAAGCTCGGCCGCCTGCTGCACACGAAACCGCACCTCCTCTGAGTCTCTTCCCTCGCCGGAACCGTCGACTAAGTCCACGATACGGCGTGCCCTGGCCCCTGCGAGGTCTTCTTCAAACCTGTTCGTCTCACGCGCAGCCACGCTGCCGACATAGAGAGACACGCTGGTGAGGGCGATGGCCAGTACGGCAACGAAGCCGACGACCAGGCGGAACTGGAGGCTGTGGAAAATGTTAAGCATCGGCAAGCCTGTACCCGACCCCGTAAACGGTTTCGATTAGATCACCTCCGCGCGAGCGCTCCTTCAGCTTGCGTCTCAGGTTCGACACGTGCCGATCGACAGTCCGGTCGAAGCCGTCGAAGTCGTGCCCGAACACGGCATTAATTACATTGGCCCGGGTGATAACCCTGCTGGGGTTGGACAGAACGTGAACCAGAATGGCGAACTCGGTGCGGGTCAGATCCATGGCGGTGCCGTCCACACTTGCCACCCGTCGCGAGACGTCTACTGACACGTCCCGGTGGCTCAGAACGGCATCTGCCGATGCCGCCTGGTCGGGAGCCGAGCGACGCAGGACAGCGCGCACACGGGCGGCAAGCTCGCGAGGGCTAAAAGGCTTGGTGACGTAGTCGTCGGCCCCCAGTTCCAGGCCCGCCAGTCGGTCCTCTTCGTCCACCATGGCGGTAAGCATGATGATGGGCACCGCCGACTCCTGCCGGATGGCGCGACATATCTCCCAGCCATCGAGGCCGGGCAGCATAAGGTCCAACACGACCAGGTCCGGCTTTTCCTCACGGGCCAGCCTGAGACCGGCAATGCCGTTGTGGGCCGAAAGCACCCGGTAGCCGTCCCTGGTCAAAAAGGCCGTTACCAACTTCACCGTGTCGGGGTCGTCCTCGACAATCAGTATCCGCTTCGGTTCGTCCATCAGCGCGTTTTCCATTGCACTCTCCGCTCACGGGGTTCGCTCTAGGGCTCTTCGGCTTATCGCCTCATCGCGTTCTCCCCCTCAGGCTGGGTGACAACGCCATACAACCAATCTATGTAACGAATTGGAAGACATTATGAAGAAGATCGTGCCATAGCTGAGAAGAAGCCCCAACGAGCCGGGCAGAGCCCGCGTGGAGAAGCCGATGAGGCAAAGCCGAAGAGCCAAGAGCGAGCCTTGCGAGCGAAGAACGCAAACCCAAAAGGGGCCCCGGCTTTTTGGCCGGGGCCCCTTCATACGGAGGCTCGGAGGTAGGGAGCGACGCCTAGAAAGAGTCGCCGAAAGAGGTCGGTGCTGGCGTGTCGTCCGCCGGAGCCTCGTGGCCGAAGCCGCCGGAGCCATTGAAGCGCTGGATTTTACCGAAGCCAGGCCCGCCCCTGCCGTGTCCTCGGCCGCCACGCCTGTCGAAGTCGTGATCGAGTCCGTCAGGTCGGTCCTGTATCCAGGTCGAGTACTCGTCGGCCTGCTCCTGGGTGATCAAACCCTCAGCCACAGCCTCGTCCAGTCGGGCCTGGAGTTGCGCCGCCATGACCTCTTCGTGGGCCTGCTCCAGCGCATCAGACAGCGCCTGCGGCTCCACCTCGAGAATTTCGGCTGCCCTGGTGTTCACGTCGTCAGCCGCGCCGCCACCACCGAAGTTGGCCGCAGCCACGCCCCCGGTCACAGCCAGGGTAAGCAGTCCCACCATCACCGTTACGTATATCCATCTCTTCTTCATGTCGTCTCCTTCTCAAATCCGGGCTCACATCGGGCGATGCGCCCGGTCAGCGGTTTTGTATGAGGAAGACGTTACGGACCGGGTGTTACGGAAGTTGGAACAGATCTTCCAGACATCTGGAAGGCCGCGGCAACGCTATCGCCCCGACCGAACCTCCATTACAGTTGCAATCGAATCATCCGATTCCGGTAGCCCTTAAGGTGACATTTCGTTAGGAGAGGCTCTGTGAAACGCCTGCTTGCCCTGTCGATAGGGTCCTTCGCGCTGGTCTTTGCAGTCGCGTGTACAGCTGGTCTTTGCAGTCGCGTGTACAAACGAAGCGCCAGCGACAAACGAGCCCACAGTTGAGTTCGCCGACCCGACAGTCGAGCCCTCAGCGGCCGAACCCGGCCTCGACATATCAGACGATCAGATGGCAGCGATCGCGCTCACTAAAGACGACGTCGCCGCCGAGTTCCCCGACCTTGTCTTCGATCCTGGTCTCAGCGGCTTCGTCAGCAATGCCAGCCTGGGGGAGGACACGTTCAGTCCTGACGACACTGCGGATGACATTGGCGCGGCCGGTAGACTCGCTGGGTACAGCCACGACTTCGTGGACATTTCTGGATTCTTTGGCAGGGTTCTGGATGGCCCAGTCTTTGTGCAGTCGGCGATCTCACTATTCGGCAGCGAATCCCAAGTGTCCGACTTTCTCGCGATGAGGATTGAGGCCGCTTTCGAATACGGAGAGGCTCTCTCGGACGCGAAACTCGGATCCATTAGGGCCCTTGAGGCGACCGGGCTGGGTGAAGAGGTCGCAGGTTTTCGGCTCGAAGAGGAAAACTCAGGTCCGGGCAACTCCGTCGGCTGGTACCGGGTCCTTTGGAGACGCGGATCGGCAATGCCCGAAATCACCGTTAGGAGTCACGGGTTCGCTGACTACAAGGCTGCGGTCTTTAGGCTGGCCCACACCATGGACAGCCGCTTCGAGCCCGCCCTCGCTGGAGAAATCACGGTTGTGGCTAAGCCTCGACCCAGAACGGCGTCAGATGTGGAAGCGGAGGCGGCGGCCAGGCAAGCCCAGGAGAATCTGGCGTTGGCCGAAGGCTACGACCTAAGGGAAATTGCGGACCTGGGCGACATTCTGGCAGGATTCGATCCTGTCAACGAAGTCTTCGTTACCCGCAGCGAAACCGCGCTCCCGGTCGAATTCCGGCGAACATACGACCACGGCAATCGCACTGGCCCGGTTGGCAACGCCGAGGTAGCTGAGGTTTTCTTATCCGTTGTCCTATTCGAGAGGCCGTTTCTAGCCCCGGCGCCGGTTCAAAGTCTCCGCAGTCTTACCGCCAAATCCGTCGGGGAAAAGCTCGTTCCAGTCATGTTGCGACTGCTGGTGCTGGGTGAAGACCCTGACCGGGTCTCCATAGAAACCACATCCCTGGATGTCTCTGGACTCGGAGATTACGTCGTAGCGTTTGAACTGACCTTGGGGACACGTGCCTTTGAAACCAATTGGCACTACATTGTGTTCTCTCGTGGCCGCCTCACGTTCTTCATGTACGTAGTCGGCTACGACCTCAATGTTGCAGACACGGTGGCCATAGCGGAAGTGCTCGATGAGCACGCCGTCGCTCTCAGGCCCTAGTGCAGCCTCCTAGGGTCCTTGTCCGTAGACCCTACTCGCCGCCCCCGGTGCGCAGGAAGACGAGGAGCTCGTCGCCCGGTGCGTTGAGCGTGAGCTTGTCGCCCTGAATGAAGAACGTTTCGACCGAGGCTAGAAGGCCGAAGAACCGGTTCTCCTGCTCAAAAATTCCCTCTGGCTCGGTGCAGCCGATCTCCGTCCACGAGAGATTGCTTGTCGTGAAGGCGTCTTCGACCACCGCGTAGCTGCCGCTGTAGCCGTTACAGCCGCCGGAGCCCTTTATGGTCGTTCCGTCCGCAGAAAGTTCCATGTTCACATCGACCTGAAACATGGCGGGCACGGGGAACCCGGCGGGCCCTAGCTGGATCATCTTCCATGTCGAACCGGCCAGCGAGTCGCCACCACCACCACCGCCGCACGCTGCCGCCACGGCCATTAACGCCGCCGCCACAATCACAATCAAGGTCGAATTTCTGCGCATGCTTTTTGCCCTCCGGGACACATACTAGCCGAGCCGTGTTCGTCTCGCAGGGGTTTTTGTGGCGCCCAGGCCAGGCCGTTAAGCCTTCTGCCTGTTCAGGTGGGCCTTCAGATACCGACCGGTGGACGACTTCTTCAGGCTCGCTATCTTCTTCGGCGTGCCCGTAGCGACTATTTCGCCGCCCGCGTCCCCTGCACCGGGTCCGAGGTCGATTATCCAGTCGGCGTTCTTTATCAGGTCGAGGTGATGCTCGATGAGCACCACGGTGTTGCCAGAGTCGACCAGCCGGTGCAGCACTCTTAGCAAATAGGAACAGTCGTGGAAGGACAGCCCGGTGGTGG
>CAVOCN010000009.1:0-13385 GCA_963694205.1 Dehalococcoidia bacterium
CGTCTTCGCTTGCGGGGACAGCCCGAGATCGTTATTGGAACCCCGCCACGTTCGCGGTGGCCGACAGGGTCAGCGCCCTGGCGAAAGACCTGGGCAAGAGCGCGGCCCAGGTAGCGACGGCCTGGGCCCTGTCCAAGCCCGGTATAACTTCGGTCATCGTTGGTTCGAGTCGGCCAGAGCAAGTGCACGCCAACGTAGATGCACTGAGCATTGAGTTGGACGAGTCGGCCATCGCGCAGTTGGAGGCATCGGACTCTTGAGCGTAGTGGTAACAGTCGAGCGGCGGATGAAGCCCGGGTCTCTCAGGGACATCCAGAGGCTCCAGGCCGAGTTGTGGGAGATAGCCAGCGACACGCCCGGCTACATTTCCGGCGAGACCATGTTCAGCGCCGAAAACCCGGACTCCTTCATGACGTTGAGTCGGTGGGAAAGCATCGACTATTGGTGGGCCTGGGAAAGCAATACCGAGCGCCGGAGCCTGTTCGACAAATACAGCGGCATCATGGAGGTAACCAGGAGCCCGCGCATCTGGAAAACCACCCAGTGAAGGGCCTGTAAAGGCCTGTAAAGAGCCAGTAGGGGGCGTCAATGACCGATTCGCTGACCATCACCGACAACAGGACTGGCGAGAGCTACGACGTGCCGGTTTTCGCAGGTACGTACCCCGACCGGGGCTCGGCCATCAAGTCGTCCGACCTGCGTCAGATCAAGACCTCTGGCGACGACTTCGGCCTGCTGGGCCACGACCCCGGATTCACCAACACCGCCTCGTGCCAGAGCGGGATCACGTTCATCGACGGTGACGCGGGCATTCTCCGTTACCGGGGTTACCCCATTGAGCAACTCGCAGAAAGCAGCACGTACCTGGAAGTGGCGTACCTGCTGGTTCACGGCCAGTTACCGTCGGCGTCGGAACTGCAAACTTGGACGTTCGACATTACCCACCACACAATCATCAACGAGAAGATAAAGCGATTCCTCGACGGCTTCCACTACGACGCGCACCCCATGGGCATACTCGTTAGCGCGGTGGCGGCGCTGTCCACGTTCTACCCCAAGTCGAGGAACGTGCACGATGAGGAAGTACGCAAGCGGTCCATCAGACGGCTAATAGCAAAAATGCCGACGCTGTCTGCATTCGCCTACCGCTACAGCTCCGGGCAGCCGTACGCCTACCCGGACAACGACCTTAGCTACTCGGCGAACTTCCTGAACATGATTTTCCGCACGACCGAGCCCAAGTACTCAGCCGATCCCATATTGGAACGGGCGCTGGATGTGCTGTTCATCCTGCACGCCGACCACGAGCAAAATTGCTCGACCTCTGCCATGCGTAGCGTCGGGAGTTCCGACGCCGACCCCTACGTGTCGGTCTCGGCTGCTACTGCAGCGCTGTACGGCCCGTTGCACGGCGGCGCGAACGAGGCGGTCGTGCGCATGCTCACCGAAATAGGCGACGTCAAGCACGTTCCCGAGTTCATTCGCAAGGTGAAGGCGCGCGAGTTCCGGCTTATGGGCTTCGGCCACCGGGTCTATAAGAGCTACGACCCGAGGGCGAAAATCCTCCGGGATCTGGCCGAGCAGGTGTTCGACGTATGCGGCCGCAACCCGCTCATAGACGTGGCCCTGGAACTGGAGAGGATTGCGCTGGAGGACGAGTTCTTCGTTGAGCGCAGCCTGTATCCGAACGTGGACTTCTACTCCGGCATCATCTACCAGGCCATGGGCTTTCCCACCTCCATGTTCCCCGTGCTGTTCGCCATTCCTAGAACGTCTGGCTGGCTGGCTCACTGGGAGGAGATGCGTAACGACCCCGAACTGCGCATCGCCCGCCCGCGCCAGGTGTACACCGGCGAGGCCGAGCGGGTCTACGTGCCCATGCCCGACCGCTAGAGCCCGTTAAAAGGCCGTTAAAGTCCTAGACACTTTCTTAGAACTGTGTGAAATTGTTCCGGTCGCCAATGCGGCGAAGTTTCGTATGAATTGGGTGCGGCGCTCTTAGCGTCCGCATTCCCGCACCTACACGGGGGCCATCGAGGAGGAACTATGGAAGCAGCTTTCTTAGTACTAATTGGAGGGGCGCTGTTCGCCCAGTCCTGGAACCACCTGGGACTATTTGCAGAAGGTCGGGGCATGGGCATCGTCGTCGGCGGGCTCGGGCTCGTCTCTTTGATCGCACTCGTTATGGACCCGATGCTGATTCAGGGCGCAGCCACCGAGGCCAACGTTCTGTCTAACATGACCATAATGAAGGGCCTGATCCTTATCTGGGCGGTCTTCGTAGTCGCCATGGCGGCGCAAAGCTACCTGGACCTGGAAGAGCGAGCCGTCGGCTTCTTCGCCGGTTTCGTCACCATTGTCTCGGTCATATCCCTCGTCTACTTCGTAACGGAAATGACCGACGGCTACGGGGGAGACGGACCCTGGCTCACCATGGCTGCTGCCACGCTGATACTGGCAATCAACGCCGGTATCGTCTTTTTCCACCAGGCAATCCCGTTCCAGGCCATTAGGCTGGTGGCGGGCTGGTTCCTGCTCGTTGGCGGTTCGGCACTAGGTGTCCTGGGCTTGCTGGTAGCAACGACTATCGTCGAGCTATAACCGGTTGCCCCGACTCCGGGGCTTAAGCGCTTAAGAGACTTTTCACCGCGCCCCTTCGAGGCTAACTCGACAGGGGCGCGGTCGGTTTAAGTAGGGGTTGATAGAATGGCACACCTCGAAAATGCCGAGAATGCTGGCGCCGAAAGCGTTGGCAGAGGAGTACGAGCCAACAAAATGGCGAAGAACCCAACGCATGACAAGCCCGAAGAGACGCCGGTCACCCAAACGCCCGGCCCGACGCCCGACTCGTCACCCAGCCCATCACTCGGGACACCCCGGCCCAACCTCAGGAGCCTCAAGGGCAAGGTCTCGGTAGCCGAAATCCTGTCCGAGAGCGAGCAGGAGGCTGGCCGGTACGGCTGGGAGGGGACGTTCTCCCGCTACCTGGAAATGGTTATCGCCGACCCGGCGTTGGCACGACTTTCCCATTCGCTAGTCAACGACTCCATCCGGAATGTGGGCGTCGGTGACGACCTGAACGGCGAACCAGTCTATGGGCTGTTCGAAAACAAGATTTTCGGCCTTGAGTCCGCGCTCCAGAGCATTGTGGGGTACTTCGGGGCATCGGCCCAGCGGCTCGAAGTCAGGAAGCGAATTTTGCTCTTGCTGGGCCCACCGGCCAGTGGTAAGTCCTCGATTATCGACATCATCAAGCGCGGCCTTGAGGAATACACCAAAACAGACGCGGGCGCCGTCTACACCATTCAGGCCTGTCCCATGCAGGAGGACCCGCTACACCTGGTGCCCCCCAGCCTGAGGCAACGTTTGGCAGATGACCACGGCCTGCACATTGAAGGTGACCTGTGTTTCCACTGCCGATTCCTGCTTGAACGGGACTACCGGGGTGACCCCGCTGATGTACCTATTACGAGAGTCGTGTTCTCCGAGCCACAGGCGCGGGGCATCGGTTACTACATAGCCAACAACCCCAACCCGCCCGACCCCTCGGTGCTGGTGGGTAGCTACAACCAGGCGAAGCTCGACGGCGACCGACAGGAAGTTGCGGCGCGCGCGTTCCGCCTGGACGGCGAACTGAACGTGGCCAACCGTGGCCTCATGGAGTTCGTCGAAATATTCAAGGCCGACCGCAGCCTGCTCTCCACTCTGCTGTCTCTGGCACAGGAACAATTGATAAAGATGGAGAAGTTCGGGTCCGTCTACGGTGACGAAGTCATCGTCGGCCACTCCAACGAGGGCGACTTCAATACCTTCGCCCAGGACGACTCTTCTGAGGCCTTGAAGGATCGGATCATCGCTATCAAGATCCCTTACAACCTCAGGGTGTCCGAAGAGGTGAAAATCCTCAACAAGATGCTCGGCCAGAGCACCGTCCATAACGTGGACATCGCGCCATTGACGATGCGAGTAGTCAGCACGTTCGCCATCCTGTCGCGGCTGGAGGCACCGGCCAAACAGGGCATGTCCCTGCTCGACAAGGTCAAGCTATACGACGGCGAGCAGGTCGGCTCTTACAGACGACAGGACGTCGTGGAAATGCAGCGCCACCACCCCAACGAGGGCATGGGCGGCATATCCCCGCGCTACGTTATGAACCGCATCGGCGTCGTGGCCAGCTCCCCGGCCGGTGTGGTCACGCCCCTGGCCGCCATCGACAGCCTGTGGCTGGGCCTGAAAGAGAACATCAGCCTGGACCAAAAGGACATCCTGACGTACGTGGGGTTCATCTCCGAAACCGTCAAGGAGTACAGCAACCTGGCCGTCAAAGAGCTGCAAATGGCGTTCGAGGACTCGTTCCACGAGAGCGCGAACATGCTTTTTCAGACCTACGTCGACAACATCGCCGACTACTACGCTGCAACGTCCAAGTCCGGCAAAATAAGCGCCCGTTCACCAAACGAGCGTGACATGCAGGAATTGGAACGGGCCATCGGGCTGTCTGCGGGCGACAAGGGACCATTCAGGCGAGAGTTGCACGAGCTAATAACTGGCTGGAAAGCCAAGGGCAAGAAGTTCGACTACCGGTCCGAGCCTCGCCTCCGCACTGCCGTGGAGCAGCGACTGATGCCCACGCCGCGGGTTATAGAGCGCGCCCTTACCGAACCGCGCTTCGCCCGTCAGAAAGTGGAGTGGCAGAGGCGGTACAGTGCCATAGTGAATCGCCTCGTCGAGTCCTTTGGTTACTCGCGGCCCACCGCACTCGATCTTGTCGAGTACGGGCTGCACGTAATAAAGAACAAGGCGGTCATAAAGACCCCGCGCAACGAAGGTATCGAGTGGCAGTGGCCGGTGTACCCGCAGGCCAGACCCGAGCCCGCCGCACCGGAGCCCGAGACCGACGAAGAGGGCAGCGACCAGGGCAAGTAACCCCGACTTCGACCCTCCAATTGGCTTGGGTTACCCCGGTTCGCTCTGGGCGGCATCAGCGCGGAAGTACCGGCGTTGGAACCACAGGGACACGTTCACCAGGCCTATCAGCACCGGCACCTCTACCAGTGGGCCAATAGCCGCCGCGAAGGCCGGTTGCGACGCCACCCCGAACACCGCGATTGACACGGCAATTGCCAGTTCGAAGTTGTTGCTGGCGGCGGTGAACGAAACCGCGGCCGTCTTGGAGTAATCGGCACCGACTCTCTTTCCCATGTAGAACGAGATGAGAAACATCACCACGAAGTAGATGAACAGCGGCACCGCGATGCGCAGTGCGTCCAGTGGCAGGTCTACGATGGCCTCTCCCTGGAGCGAGAACATCACCACAATGGTGAACAGCAGCGCCACCAGGGTTATGGGGTTGATGGCGGGAATGAACCGACCCTGGTACCAGTCCCGGCCGCGCTTTCTGACCAGCACGTACCTGGTAAGCATCCCACCGACGAACGGGATGCCCAGATATATCAGCACGCTCTGGGCGATCTGCCACATCGTCACATCGACGACTAGGCCCTCCATGCCGAACCAGCGGGGCAGCACGGTGATGAACACATAGGCGTAAACGGAGTAAAACAGTACCTGGAACACCGAGTTAATCGCCACAAGCCCTGCGGCGTACTCACTGTCGCCCTTCGCCAGGGCGTTCCACACGATGACCATGGCGATGCAGCGGGCCAGGCCGATCATCACCAGCCCGGCCATGTAGCCCGGCTCAGACCGGAAAAAGGCGATGGCCAGCAGGAACATCAAAACCGGCCCGATGAGCCAGTTCTGCACCAGCGAAAGGCTCATTAATCGCCGGTCGAGGAAAACCTTGCCCAGGCTCTCGTACCTGACCCTTGCCAGGGGCGGGTACATCATTAAGACCAGTCCGATGGCAATGGGTATAGACGTCGTTCCCAGGCTTAACGACGAGTTGAATTCGGCGACACCCGGAACGAAATTGCCAATCACAAGCCCCACGCCCATGGCCGCGAATATCCAGATCGTCAAATATCGATCCAGGAAGGAAAGGCGTCGAGACATACACGCCAATTATAGCTTTGCCCGCCGGTGCGGTAGTTGAGTCCGAACCCCCTCGGGCTGCATCAAAGTGTTGCATCAGTGTCATGTAGGTTGGTGGTGTTCATTCGACCGGGTCTAAACGACGGGTTAGGCGGGAGCATTCATGAAAGCAGCAGAGCTATTCGTCAGGTGCTTGGAAGAAGAAGGCGTTCAGTACGTGTTCGGGGTGCCCGGCGAAGAGAACGCCGACCTGGCAATGGCGCTGCAGGACTCGGACATCAATTTTGTCCTCACCCGCCACGAGCAGGGCGCAGCGTTCATGGCCGACGTGTACGGCCGCCTCACCGGCGAACCAGGGGTGTGCCTGGGCACGCTGGGGCCGGGGGCGACCAACCTCGTCACCGGAGTAGCCGACGCCAACCTGGACCGTGCGCCGATTATCGCGATCACCGGCCAGGCGGACATCCAGCGTCAACATAAAGAGGGCCACCAGTTCATGGATGTGGTCGGCATGTTCGAGCCCATAACCAAGTGGACGACGCCGATCATCCACCCGACCAACATTCCCGAGGTGGTGCGCAAGGCCTTCAAGCTGGCCAAAGCCGAGAAGCCCGGCGCCTGCCACATCGAACTGCCCGAAGACATCGCCCGAGCCGAGGTTTCAGGGTACCGGCCGATCACGCCGCAGCGACCCCGGCGCCCCGTTCCCGATGACAAGGTAATTGGCCAGGCCTGGGACATGATCCGCCAGGCCAAGCGGCCGGTAATCCTGGCTGGCAACGGCACCATTAGGAAGCGAGCCAGCCAGCAACTGCGCCGTTTCTGCGATGCGACCGGCATCGGCGTCATGACCACCTTCATGGGCAAAGGCGCGGTCGCCCGTGACGCGCCGTACAGCCTCTTTACAGTGGGGCTACAGGCGCGCGACCTCATCTGGCGGGCCATGCACGACTCCGACCTGGTTATCACGCTGGGCTACGACCTCATCGAGTACCACCCGCAAATGTGGAACCCCCACGGCGACAAGCCCATCGTGCACATGGACTTCCTCCCCGCCGAGGTGGACGAGCACTACGGCGTCGGCGTCGAGGTCGTCGGCGATCTGGCACACGCGCTGTGGATGCTCACCGAGCGCGCCGAGCGCGACAATGTCTCGGTCGACACGGCGTTCTACGAAAAAACCCATCGCCTCATGCAGGAAGACATTGCCGAGCACGCCGATGACGATTCACAGTCGGCGCTTAAACCCCAGAAAGTGCTGTGGGACGTGCGCGAGGCGATGGGGCCGCGCGACATTTTGCTAAGCGACGTGGGCGCGCACAAAATGTGGATAGCGCGCTACTACCACTGCGACGAGCCCAACACGTGCATCATCTCCAACGGTTTCGCGTCTATGGGCATCGCGCTGCCCGGTGCTGTCGGTGCCAAGCTAGCCCACCCTGACAGCAACGTGCTGGCAATATGCGGCGACGGCGGGTTCCTCATGAACGTGCAAGATTTGGAGACCGCCCGCAGACTGAACCTGCCAATAGTCGTGATGATCTGGGAAGACGGCGGATACGGCCTGATCAAGTGGAAACAGGACAACACGTTCGGCAGGCATACCGACTTAGATTTCGGCAACCCGGACTTCGTCGCGCTGGCAGAGGCATTCGACTGCATCGGGGTGCGTGTCGAGCGCTCGGCCGATCTGCCAGACGTGCTGAAGACGGCGTTCGCGGCCGACCGACCGACGGTAATAACCCTGCCCATCGACTACCGGGAGAACAAAAAGCTCACCGGCCGCCTCGGCAACATTGAGAGCACGCTCTAGTTCCTAGAGCCAGCGCTTGAGCCAGCGCTTCTCCAGCACCACCTTGCCCGCGTGCCACAGTCGGGAGGGGTCGCGCAGCGTAATTTGAGGCGTGGGCTCGGCGTAGAAGTTGCCGCCACCGAAGCCCGCCCGGCCGCCGCCGACCTCTACGAAGCACTGGCCCGCGCCCGTGAACACGCCCTCGTCACCCCTGTCGCTTGCCCTGGCGGCGATGGTCTTGGCCACGGCTCGGCCCTGGGCGTGGGCGAAGACGCCTGCCTTGGGCAGAGGCAGGCCCATCGACAACGGGATACCAGCCACGTCGCCAATCGCGAACACATTCGTATGGTCCGTTTCCAGGCTCTGGCGGTCGACCGGCACCCAGGCCCCGGCCTCTGCCAACCCGGCTTCCCGCACAACGCGAGGAACGACGTGGGGCGGTACATACACGAGCAGGTCGAACGCCGCGTCCTCGCCGTTCTCGAAGCGGAGCGTCTGGCCAGCCGGGTCGACCTCTTTCAGTAGATGTTTGGGCCAATAGCTAATATTGCGCTGCTCGATGAGTCCCCTCACACCGGCCGACACGTCTGGTCCGGCAACCCCCATGGGCCCAGGCTCGGGAGAGTACAGTGACACCGAGACGCGGTCCCTGAGGCCGCGTTTTCGCAGGTCGTGGTCCAGCAGCATCGCCGCCTCGTAGGGAGCTGCCGGGCACTTGAACGGCATGCGGGCAACGACTATGGCCAGTCGCCCTTCTCGCAGCCCCATGCGGGCGTCGCGAATGGCCGTAGCGCCCGCCAGCGTATAGAGGTTGTGGCCCGCCCCGGCCAGGCCCGGGACAAGCTCCGGAGCGAGATCAGTACCGAGTGCGATCACGATGTAGTCGGCCGATATCTCGGCGCTATCGACGCCTACGCTTCGTCGCTGGGGATCGATAGATGTGACCTCGCCCTGCACCACTTCGACGCCTTTTTTCACAAGTCGAGAAAGCGCCCTGGTGATGCGCTCCGGCTTGCGCAAATCCACCTGCAACCAGATGAGCGAGGGCGAAAACACATGCTGCGGGCCCTTATCCACCAGGATGATGCGATGCTCGCGCCCTAATCGGCCACGTAGCTCGTTGGCCGTGACCAGCCCGCCGACGCCTCCTCCCAGAACTACCGTTGTCGATGCCACGCCTGTTCCCCGGCTAGGAATCCCAGCGCACCGCGTCCATGCCTTCGACGGCCAGCAGATCGTGCATGGGCTGCTGCATGGCGCGGGCGACGTCGGCGTAGGAAATGAGGCCGACCACTCGGCTAATATTTGGCCTGTCACCGAGCCCGCTTTCGGGGCCGTTGATGACGAGCAGCCGTTTGACCTTGGCGTGGGCCATCAGGCGGGCGGCATCGACGACGTCGTCGGTGGGCTTTACCGAACGGACCGGGCTGGAAACGTACTTGCCTATGGGGCTGGACACCGGGTCGCTCCGCTCGGAGACGCAGTGGATGACGATGTCACGGTCTGTGACAATGCCCTTGATCGCGTTCTCATCGGTCACGATGAGGCACCCGACGCCTTCGCGCGTCATCGTAGAGGCGGCATCGGCCACGGTCACGCCTTTGGACACCGTGATGACGACTTCGGACATGGCCTCTTGCACTCGCATTGTCGTAACTCCTCAACCTCTCGCCAATAGGGGCATGGACCTGGAGGCGGGGTGCCACCCCGCCATTAGCCACACCGGGTACGATAAGTGTCCTGCGCGGCCGTGAGACTAACGTGATGCCCATGCGGGGCCGTGTGCCATTTGCATGATGGGTGAAGGGAGAAAACCAGTCCATATTTATCGAGGTGCCATAGTTCTGGTGGCCGGGGCGCTCTTCGCACTGGTCGCATCGGGGTGCGGGACCGCTACCACCGAACCCGCGGGTCCGGCCTCGCAGGCAGCGAGCGAGTTCGCTCTCGATAGCTCTGTCAGCCCCGAGCCGACCCCAAAGTCCACATCGGCTACGGGGTCCGAAACCGAACCAGTCAACCTGGACAGCAGCAAGCTCTTCGCCGACAACTGCGCGGTGTGCCACGGTGCACAAGGGGAGGGGCAAGCTGGCTGGCAGCAGCGCAACCCCGACGGCTCGTTCCGGGCGCCCGCCCACGACTCCACCGGCCACACCTGGCACCACCCCGACGGCCTGCTGTTTAGCACCGTGAGTGAAGGCGGCAGGGACATCCCCGATCTCGGTGTCACCAGCGGCATGCCAGCTTTCGGAGAAACCCTGTCACCTGCCCAGATCGTGGCGGTAATCGACTACCTCAGAACCCTGTGGGGCCCCCAAGAGCGCGACTTCCAGGCCGAGGTCACCGCCAACTCGGGCGACCGCTTCCCATAATCGCCTGCCCTAGGCCGACGACTGAACGGGCGAGATAGCGAAAGAGAGCATCACATGGCGGTAGCCACACAAGGAACCATTAAGTGCCCGCACTGCGGCCATTCCCGGCAAGAAGAGAAACCGACGGACGCCTGTCAGTTCTTCTACGAATGCACCAACTGCAAGGAATTGCTGCGGCCCGAGCACGGTGACTGCTGCGTCTTTTGCTCCTATGGGGACGTTAAATGCCCGCCCAGGCAAGACGAGGCCTAGTCCCCGTATAGGGCCGTCTCGGGGTTCCAGTCAGTCCAGGCGAACCAGAACGAAAGGTGCGACAGCACCCGCTCCAGCGTTGCGCCCTTCATCTCGCCCTCTACGGCACGGCCGGTGAGCGCCAACCAGCGCGAGCCGGTTTCCCTGTCTACCAGTGCTGTGAAGATTCCCACGCCGTCCGGTGCGAGATCGAACGTGAGCGTGCGCCCTTCGACGGTGCGGCTGTAGGCGAGCCCGGTCTGGATGGCGGCGTCGAGGAGGACGACCACGTCTAGGTCGGCAAAGGTGTCGTTGACCACGGGCGTCAACTCCAGTGCGGAGAACGAGTAGGCCTTCACCCCGGTGGCACCGGCCACTCCCACTACGCGCTCTTTTCTCGGCAGACGCTCGTCTCGTACCGACTCGCCAATGACGCCCGCGCTGCCGTTGGTGTAATAGCTCTGGTAGCTGTCCCTGCTGGAGCGGCCGCGCTTATCGAGCACCAGCGTGTCTGGGTTTAGTTCGCGCCAAGCGGCCCAGGTGGTGTGCGTCACCGGCACAAAGTCCAGCACCGTGCCCACCAGTTCGCCCTTGACGGCTTGTCCGAGGAAATGGCTCCACAGCGACCGGGTCTGGTGGTCGTACATGACCATGGCGTTGCGTATCAGCTTGCCCGACACCCCGAACGTGTAGACGGTCCCTTCGACCTGGCGGGCATACACGATGCCCGAGTAGCACAGCGGTCACCAGGTGACGGCGACCGGCACACCCCCCACAACGTCGTTGACGATCTCGTGGCGACTGAGAAGGGGCACTGAGTATGCTCTCGATTCCCCATTTATGGAAAGGCCGAGCACCTGCTCGCCGGGTAGCATCCAGCCCTCGGCTTCGGAGGCCGTCACGAACTCGGGTTCGAGAATTGCGGGTATGGCGTCGAAGCCGAGCAGCGTGACCATCTGGAACGGGGATTCGGCGTCAGCCGGGTCGATCCCCAGGGTCAAGCTCGGCCGGGCCTCTCCCCTCAATACGACCGTCACGTCTTCGGACGGCCGTATCAGGTTGAAAGACGCATCGCGCAAATGGGGCACCGCCAGCCAGGCCACGATGAGCACCGCCACACCGAAGATTATTACCTTGCCCAGCACGCCTTCACCCCCTCGCCAAAAACCAACCTTCAGTAGCATCTACGATGCTGCTACCCGTCGGCGGATTCTCTTACTCGGCCGTATGAAAGCCAAAATGTGCTGGCGCGGATGCCTGTATGCCCGCTAAAATACCTCCCCAGTAGTGGCGGGAATAGCGACGGGCCATAGTGACAGAGGCGAAAAAGCAGTGACTGAACAAGAGAGCTTAGGGCGCACAACGGCGGACTCCGAATGTCCGACCAGGCCTTTGTGTTTGTCGTCATCGGGGCGGCGCTCGCGCTCTTTTTGTGGGGTCGCTGGCGCTTTGATCTCGTCGCCCTCCTCACGCTACTCGTCCTTGTAGTAGCAGACCGCACCCCTCTCGTAGACGCGCCGCTCGTCCCGGCGGCTGACGCCTTCGCAGGCTTTGGCCACCCGGCGGTGGTCACCGTGGCCGCGGTGCTCGTCATCGGCCGCAGCCTGACCAACTCCGGCGTTGCTGACTCCATCAATCGCCGCCTGGCCAAACTAGGCGACGGACGGCTCATCCAACTCGCCGCCATCACCGGGTTGACGGTTCTGCTCTCGGCGTTCATGAACAACATCGGCGCGCTGGCGTTGATGATGCCGGTGGCCATAGAGACCGCTCGTCGCACCGGCTGGTCGCCGTCCTACATTCTCATGCCTTTGGCATTCGGTTCCTTGCTGGGTGGGCTGTTAACCGCCATTGGCACGCCCCCCAACATCGTCATCGCCACGTTCCGGGCAGAGACGGGGCAGGACCCTTTCCGCATGTTCGACTTCCTGCCCGTCGGGCTCGCCGTGGCAGTGGCGGGGCTGGCGTTCATCGTTTTGATCGGCTGGAGGTTCATACCCCGCCGTCGCACCGCCGCACTTGACCCGCAGACGTTCAGTATTCAGGCATACGTGACCGAGGTAGTTGTACCGGCCAGGGCGCGTATGGCGGGCAGGCTGCTGGGCGAGATTAAAAACGCCATGGACGCCGACGTGAACGTTGTTGGCCTCATCCGGGACGAGCGGCGCTACGAGGCCCCCTCGACATTGCAGGAGGTCAAGGCAGGAGACGTGCTCATTATCGAGGCCGACCCGGAAGACCTCAACGAACTGATCGCCGCGACGGGCTTCGAGATCGCGGGCAGCAACGGGTCCGTTCGGGACACGGACGGCGAGGAGATAGTCACCGCCGAGGCCGTGGTGGCGCCCAACTCCGAGCTTGAGGGGCGCACCCCGGCCGAGATAGACATGCTGGCGCGGCATGGCATTAACCTGCTGGCTATCTCCCGTCAGGGCGAGCACATTCAAGAGCGGCTGGGCAACATGCGCCTGGCTGTCGGGGACGTGCTATTAATCCAGGGCCGGTCCGACGCCGTCATGGAGGGCCTGCGCCGAATGGGCGGACTGCCGCTGGTAGAGCGCGACCTGCGCCTCGGCCGCGCCCGCCCGAAGCCGCCGTTGGCGATGGGCATTTTCGCCGTCGCCATCCTGCTCACAGCGACTGGCGTGCTCTCGATTCAGGTCGCATTTGTGGGGGCCGCACTGTTAATGGCCATCTCCGGCTCTCTCACTCTCCGAGAGGCTTACCGGAGCATCAACTGGCCCATCATCATTCTTCTTGGGGCCATGATTCCCATAGGGGACGCTCTCGTGAGCACAGGGGGATCCGAAACGATAGCCGAGGCCCTCAACTTCTCCGGCGGTGACATGCCCCACGCCTTTACGCTGGCCATCGTAATTGCCGTGACCATGGTGCTCTCGGGCATCGTGAACAACACCGCTGCGGCCGTCATCATGGCGCCCATATCCATAGACATGGCCGCAGGGCTGGGTGCGAGTGCGGACCCGTTCCTCATGGCG